>JAEZEM010000138.1 GCA_023417745.1 Pseudomonadota bacterium | reverse complement strand
CCCGCCAGCCCGGCAAGCCTCGCGCCCAATCCGCCCAGGCCAGGCCCCGGCTTGACCTTTTGCCGGGCAGCGGGCTATTTTCCGAGGCGATATCCTGAAAGCGCCAGGACTTCCCCAGGCCTGGCCGGCCGCCGCCAGGCCCTTCGGCCAGGCGGCGGCCGGCGATTTCGGCCCGCGCCGCGCGCGGCCGCCCTCCCGGGCACGCGCCAAGGAGCCTCATGCGGATCAGCAAGTTCGCCATTCCCGAAATCATCTTCGGCCGGGGCAGCATCGTCCATCTGGCTTCCTGCGCCAAACGCGTGGGCGCGCGCCGGGTGCTGCTGGTCAGCGACCGGGGCCTGGCCAAGGCCGGCTGGGTCGACCGCATCCAGGAAATCCTGCGCGACAACGGCCTGGAATGGGTCTATTTCGACGCCGTCAATTCCAACCCCCGCGACCATCAGGTCCACGAAGGGGCCGACATCTACGTGCGCGAACGCGCCGACGTCATCATTGCCGTGGGCGGCGGCAGCCCCATGGACGCGGCCAAGGGCATCGGGGCCATTGTCGGCAACGGCGGCCGCATCAGCGACTACGAAGGGGCCAACCGCGTCATGCGCCCCCTGCCGCCCATGATCTTTCTGCCCACCACCGCCGGATCAAGTTCGGACATCTCCCAGTTCTGCATCATCACCGACGTCGCCCGTCAGGTGAAAATGTCCATCATCAGCCGGTCGCTGGTGCCCAACGTCTCCATCATTGATCCCCTGGTGCTGTTGACCAAAAGCGAGGAACTCATCATCTCCTCGGCCGTGGACGCCTTTGCCCATGCCGTGGAGTCCTATCTGTCGCTTCTGTCCTCGCCTTTTACCGAGCACCAGGCCTTAAAAGCCATCCGGCTCATTGCCCGCAACATCCGCCCGGCCCTGGAGAGCCGTTCCATCGAGGCCCTGGAAAACTTGAGCATCGCCGCCACCTGCGCCGGCATGTCCTTTTCCAACGCCGGCCTTGGCATCGGCCATTCCCTGGCCCACAGCCTCGGCGGCATGTTCGACGTGCTCCACGGTCTGGTCCACCCGATCCTGCTGCCGCCGGTCATGCGCTTCAATCTGGCCGTCAGCGTCGACAAGCTGGCCAACATCGGCCGCATCCTGTGCGGCCCGCGCATCTGTTCCAACGAATACCTGGCCCAGGCCGGCATCGCCTGGCTGGAACGCTTTTTCGCCGACCTGCGCGTGCCCGTGCGCCTGCGCGACATCCTGCCCGACAGCAGCTGCCTGGAAACCATCGCCAAGGCGGCGGTCAACGACGCCTGCACCCTGACCAACCCCCGCCCGGTCAGCTGGGAATCGCTGCTTGGCGTGTGCCAGGAGGCCTGGTGATGCCCGGGAAGGGACCTTCCCTGGAAGACCTCATCGGCATCGAGCACAGCAAGCTGGGATTTTTCCAGGAGCTGCGCCAGACCATCGAGGCGCTCAAGGACGCCAACACCCAGTCGGCCCAGCGCCGCCGGGAGATCGCCGCCATCCTCGACGGCATCACCGACATCATGATGGTGCTCACAAGCGACCTGCGCATCCTCTCGGTCAACCACGTCTTTCGCCAGACCTTTCCCGACGTGCCCCGGCCCGAGGGCATGTTTTGCTACCAGATCTTTCGCGGCGAGGACGTGCCCTGCCCCGGCTGTCCGGCCAGTGCCTCGTTCGCCACCGGCGACATCTGCCGCGAGACGGCCATTTTCAAGATCGGCGGCAGAAACGCCCAGTTCGAGATGGTGGCCTCGCCCATCAATCGTCCCGACGCCCCGGACCGCCACATCCTGGTCTTTAAGCGCGACGTCAGCCGGGAAAAGGAATACCAGGCCAAGTTCTACCAAGCCGAGAAGATGGCCACCATCGGCATGCTGGCCACGGGCGTGGCCCACGAGGTCAACAATCCGCTGACCGCCATCTTCGGCTTTGCCGAGGGCCTGCGCCGCCGCCTGCCGGCGCTCAAGGAAAAAGTCGATCCCCGGGTCATGGAGGATGTGGAGGACTATGTCGCCACCATCCTGCGCGAATGCCGGCGCTGTCAGGACATCGTCACCACGCTGCTGACGTTTAGTCGCCAAAAGACCGTGAGCTTTTCGGCCGTAAGCTTAAACGCCGTGGTCAACGACACGCTCAAACTCCTGCGCAGCCATCTCAAGCAGCGCAATCAGGCAAAAATCACCGTGCGGGTGGACTTAAGCGAAAACCTGCCCATGGTCCACGGCGACGAACACCAGATCAAGCAGGTCATGCTCAATCTGCTCGTCAACGCCATGGACGCCATCACCGGCCCGGGCCGCATCGTCATCACCACCTACCAGTCGTCCGCGGGGGCGGTGTGCCTGTCCGTGGAGGACTCCGGCTGCGGCGTGCCGCCGGAGAACATGGACAAGCTCTTTGAACCCTTTTTCACCACCAAACGCTCCGGCAAGGGCATCGGCATCGGGCTTTCCACCTGCATGTCCATCGTGAAAAAACACCAGGGCGACATCACCCTGAAGAGCACCCTCGGCCAGGGGGCGATCTTCACCGTGAACCTGCCCGTCAACCCGGAAAAGACCACGTGACCAGCCCTTATTCCGTACTCGTGGTGGACGACGAGCCGTCCATCGGCAAGCTGCTCAAAAAAGAGTTGTCTACGCCCTCGCGTCTGGTGTCCACGGCCGAGACCGCTCATCAGGCCAGGGAGATGCTGCGCCGCAACACCTATGAAGTGGCCGTGCTTGACCTGCGCCTGCCCGATGCCGACGGCCTCGACGTGCTCGTGGAGATGCGCCAGCACTCCCCGGACATCGAGGTCATCATCATCACCGGCCACGGCAACATCGACAGCGCCGTGGAGGCCATGAAGCTCGGGGCCTACGACTACATCACCAAACCGTTCAATCTCGAAGAACTCGAACTGGTGGTGGAGCGGGCTTACCAGCGGGCCTGCCTGCGCTTTGAAAACCGCCAGTTGCGCCACGCCCAGAAGCAGGCCCAGCCCCAGCAGATCGTCGGCAACTCGGCCCCGGTCAAGCAGATCCGGTTTTTGATCGACAAGGTGGCCCCAACCGACGTGCCCGTGCTCATCACCGGCGAATCCGGGGCCGGCAAGGAAGTGGCGGCCACGGCCATCCAGGCCCGCAGCAAACGGGCCGAAAAGCCCTACGTCATCAAGAACTGCGCCACGCTGCAAAAGGAGCTGGCCCGCTCGGAACTCTTCGGCTACGTCAAGGGGTCGTTTACCGGGGCCACCGAAAACCGCGAAGGGCTTATGACCTTCGCCAACAAGGGCACGCTGTTTCTCGACGAGATCGGCGAGCTGCCCCTTGAGGTCCAGGCCTCGCTGCTGCGGACCCTGGAGAACAAGACCTACCGCCGCGTGGGCGACAAGGACGAGCGCACGGCCGACATCCGCCTCCTTTTTGCCACCAACCGCAACCTGGCCAAGGAAGTGGAGGCCGGACGGTTCCACGAAGCGCTCTACCACCGCATCAACGTCTTTAACATCGAGCTGCCGCCGCTTCGCGACCGCAAGGAGGACATTCCGCTGTTGGTGGAATACTTCCTCGGCCGCATCGAGGGCGGCGGGGCCTACCGTGTTTCGGACAAGGCCATGGGCTGTCTCATCAACTACCACTGGCCGGGCAATATCCGGGAGCTGCGCAACGTCATCGAGCGCGGGGTGATCCTGTCCGAAGCCGGGGTCATCACGGAAAACGCCCTGCCCCGGGAGCTGTCGGTCAAGGCCGAGGGCGAAAGCGATTTCCTGTCCCTTGATGCCGTCGAACGCGAGCATATCGCCAAGGTGCTGGCCTGCTTCGGCAACAACCGGACCCTGGCCGCCACGGCGTTGGGCATTTCGCGCAAGACGCTGTATCGTAAGATACGAGAATATAACATCATGTAGGCGAGCAATGCCTATTATAAAACATAACAACAGCTATGTTTTATAAATAGACCTTTCCCTGCGCCGTGCCTGCGAGTTAGCGCCATGACCGCAAGCTTCGACATCGCCACCCTGGCCATCTGCCTGGGGCTCGTCAATCTCATGCAGTTCGTGGCGTTTATCGTCCAATACCGCATCGACCCCAGCCGGCCGGGGCCGGGTTTTTGGGCCACGGCCAGCGCGATCGGCTGCGCCGGGCTGGCCGCCAGCTTCCTGCGCGACCTGCCGGAACTTCGCGCCACGGCCATCGTCGCCTACAATCTGGCCCAGGTCGGCGGCCAGTTCCTTGTGTACGTCGGCATCCTGCGTTTTCTCGGCCGGACCGAGCGGCGCGCTCCGCTGGCGGTCCTGGCCGTCCTGGCCGTCGCCGCCGCCCTGACCTTCAGCGTCGTTCAGGATAACTTCATCGCCCGCCGCGTCTGCGCCTCCCTGGTCTACGCCCTGCTCTGCCTGGCCTCCTGCCGGGCCTTGCTGCGCCACGCCGGCCCGGACATCGCCGTGGGCGCGCGGGCCGTGGC
>JAEZEM010000130.1 GCA_023417745.1 Pseudomonadota bacterium | reverse complement strand
GGCCGGGGCAATGGGGCAAGAGTCTTCCATGGCACGCTCCTTGCCGCCAAACTACCAGCTTGCCCCCCAGCCGGCAACACGATCCGGCGACGAGGCGACAAAATCGACGCTAATCCCAGCGCACCTTCACTTCCGAGCCTTCTCCCCGGCCGGTGATCACCACCTTGCCCGAGCTGCCAAGGGTCACGCTCTGGCCAGGCGTCAGCACCAGATCGCGCCCGTCGCCGGCCGCCGTCACCCAGACCACGCCCCTGGCGCAGGTCACTCGACAGTAGCGCACGCCGGTCAGCGCCAGATGCTTGCCCTGGCCCAGGCGCACCGACAGGCTGCGCCCCGGGGTGAAGATCCTGGCCCCGGCTTCGGCCATGGCCCGCAGCACCCGGTTGTCGCGCCAGCGCGACAACCACTCGTCGATGATTCCCGTGCGCGTCGTTGCCAGCAGCCGGTCTTCCCGTAAGCGATCGATAAACATGGCAGCCTCCTTGGGGCGTGTCCGCGACCGTATCCGTCGCGCCCTTCACGCCTGAAGCGTTGGTTGGCTTATTGACGCCGGCCCGCCTGGCGGGCCACGGCGTTGGCGTCAGTCCCGGAGACGGCCCCGGGCGCGCTTCCCTTGGACCATATTGTCTGTTACCATCACAGACACAGTTTTTAAAAATAATACCCATAACAGATGTGGGCCACGCAGACGCCCGGAGACCGCCATGACCTTGCCTGAAGCCGATTCCGGCATTTTCCGCTATATGGCCGTGGAAAAACATATTTTGCGGCTTCTGGAGTCCGGAGAGCTGGCTGTCGGCGACCGCGTGCCGAGCCTGCGGGGCCTGGGCGGCCGGCTCGGGGTCAGCGTGTCCACGGTCAATCAGGCTTATCTGGAGCTGGAAAAGCAGGGGATCATCGAAGCGCGGCCCAAGTCCGGATTTTTCGTGCGCCGCACACCCATCAAGCGGCCTGCCCCCAGTCGGGGCGAGACTCCGCCGCGCGGGCCGGCCACGGTGGCGCGTGGGGCGCTTATCCGCGAGGTCCTCGACGGCATGGGCCGGCGCGACATCGTGCCCCTGGGCGTGGCCCTGACCGATCCGTCGCTCTTGCCGGCCAAACAGATCGCCCGGCTGCTGTCCAAGGTGGCGGCCGGCGACGAGCGGGTGACAGGCTACGAAGGCGTGCAGGGCAATCTGGAGCTGCGCCGCCAGATCGCCTGGCGGCTGGCCGAGGCCGACATCGAGGCCGGCCCGGACGACGTGATGATCACTTCCGGGGCCATGGAGGCGCTCTACCTGGCCCTGCGCTCGGTGACCCGGCCGGGCGACAACGTGGCCATCCCGGCCCCGACCTATTACTGTTTCCTGCAACTGTTGGAGAACTTCGGCCTGCGAGCCGTGGAGCTGCCGTCCTATCCCGAGGGCGGGGTGCGCCCGGCCGACCTGCGCTCGGCGCTGGACCGCTACGACATCAAGGCGGTCATCCTCACCCCCAATTTCAACAATCCCGACGGCTCCATGATCCCGGACGAAGCCAAGGCCGAGATGGCGGCGCTACTGGCCGAACGCGGCGTGCCGGTCATCGAGGACGACGTTTACGGCGACCTGCACTTCACCGAGCGCCGCCCTCGCTGCCTGCGGTCCTACGACGCCACGGGCAACGTCCTGCACTGCTCGTCGTTCTCCAAGACCATGGCCCCGGGCTACCGCCTGGGTTACCTGCTGCCCGGCAAGCACGCCGCCAAGGCCTTTGAGATCAAGGCCACCACCAACGTCTGCTGCGCCACGCCGACCCAGATCGCCGCCGCGCTGTATCTGGCCCAGGGCGGGTTCGAGCGCCAGCTGCGCAAAACCCGGGGAGTGCTGGAGCGCCAGGCCCGGATGATCGAGGAACGGGTGCTGCGCCATTTCCCCGACGGCACGCGGGTGACCCGGCCCACGGGCGGCACGGTGGTCTGGGTGCAGATGCCCGACGCCGTGAATTCCATCGCGCTTTTCTATGCCGCCCGGGAACTCGGCATCGGCCTGGCCCCGGGCAACCTCTTTTCGAGCTGCGACCAGTTCAAGCATTTCCTGCGCTTAAGCTACGGCAACGCCTGGACGCCGCGCATCGAACAGGCCCTGGCCGATGTGGGCCGGCTGGCCCGGGAACTGGCCGAGGGCGGGAACCGGCCGGAGCCCGCTCCATGATCTCCGACGCCTGTCGGGCTGGCGGGATTGTTACCCCGAAGGCGTTGGTTTTTTCGGCCAAGACTGCTAGCCTTGCCCTATGAGTCTGCGGCCCGAGCGGCCCGGAGGAGCCTTGCCATGCAGGTGACGTGCGACGAGACGGATGCGGCCCTTGTGCTGCGCCTTTCCGGCGAGATCATCATGGACGCGGTGACCGAATGCCGCGCCGAGGTGGAGCGTCTGGCTCTGGCCGCAGCCGCCCAGTCCGTGGTGGTGGATCTCTCGGGCGTGGCCTTCATGGACAGTTCCGGGGTGGGGTTTCTTATTGGCCTGCGCCGGCTGTGTCTGGACCACGACAAGACTCTGACCGTGGCCAATCCCACGCCGCCGATCAAAAAGCTCCTGGCCATGTTGCGCCTGACCGACTATTTCGCCGTCCCGCAAACTGGTCCGTCCGCCGCCTGATGTCCGCCATGCGCATCGCCGTCGTCGACGATTCCGAGACCTTCCGGGCCTACCTCCAAGGACTGTTGGTCGGACGCGGGGAGCTGTCCGCCTTCGACACGGCCGGCGACTGCCTGGCCGCTCTGGCCGATCCGGCCCAGCCGCCCGTGGACCTCGTGCTCATGGACCTCATCATGCCCGGCATGGACGGCCTCGAAGCCACCCGTCGCCTCAAGGCCGATCCAGCCACGGCCGACGTGCCGGTCATCATGGTCACGGTGTCCGACGACGACGAAAGCCTGGCCGAGGCCTTTGCCGCCGGGGCCATGGACTACATCAAAAAGCCGCCTCGAAAGCCCGAACTGCTGGCCCGGGTGGACTCGGCCCTGCGCCTCAAGGCCGCCATCGACGCCAGGGTGGCCCGGGAATGCGAGATCAAGGCGGAAAAGGAATACATCGCCGCCATCCTGGAATATTCCCACGACGGCATCGCCGTGGTCGGACCGGGCGGCCGCTTCACCTTTGTCTCGCCCGGCATGGAACGCATTTTCGGTCTGCCGTCCGACACCTACACCACCGCCGACCGCTGGCTGGACATTGTCTTCCCGGACCCGGCCGCCCGGGACGATCTGGCCGATATCTGCCACCAGCGACCGGCGCCGGGCCATGTCTGGCGCCGGCTCTACCCCTTTGCCGACAAAAACGGCCAGCGCCGGTCCTGCCAGATCCACTTTTCCACCATGCCCACCGGCGACCTGATCCTCAACATCCAGGACATGACGCTTTTCGAGAAGCAAAAGGAAGATCTGGTCAAGAAGCACAACCGCCACCAGAAGGACCTCGACGCCGCCGCCGAGATCCAACAAAGTCTGCTGCCCCGGCGCTTCACCATGTCCGACGCCCTGCGCTTCGCTTGGGAGTTCGTGCCCTGCGACAACATCGGCGGCGACATCTTCAACGTCTTTCCCCTGGGTCCCCACCATGTGGGCCTGTATATGCTCGACGTCTCCGGGCACGGCGTGGCCTCGTCCCTGGTCGCCCACTCGGTCTACAACTTTATGCACTATCAGCGCTCGACCCTGGTCGACCGCTCCGGCGGAACCATCGACGTGGTGCCCCCCGAGACCGTGCTCTCCCGGCTCAACGACGAATTCCCCTTCACCAAATTCCAGAAGTTTTTCACCATCTTCTACATGACCATTGATCTGCGCTCCGGGCGCGCCCACTACGGCAACGCCGGCCATCCCGCCCCCTGGCACATCCCGGCGGACGGTCCCATGGCCGAGCTGCCCAAACGCGGCCCCATCATCGGCCTGGCCGACCTGGACCCCGTGCCCCTCGGCGAACTGCTCCTGGCTCCGGGCGACAAGCTCCTGGCCGTCAGCGACGGCCTGGCCGACAGCCGCGACGCCGTCGGCGAATCCTTTGGCGAGGAACGCATCGCCGCCATCGCCGCCGCCAAGGCCCGGGAGCCGGTGGGCGTCCTGGTGGCCGCCCTGCGCCGGGCCGCCGACGACTTCCGGCAGGCCGCCCCGCCCCGCGACGATCTGAGCCTTTTGGGAGTGGAATTCATCCGACCAAAAGCGTAAAGACCCGCCTCCGGCCGTTGCGCCGCCTTTTTTGCAACCCCAACCCCGCAAACCCACCCATGCCCTTTGCCGTCTACCACGCCCCGCCGGGGCTTTTGCCCGAACTTGTCCGGGAGCTTGGCGACGCCGTCACCGCCGTGCGCGATCCGCTGGTCGTCGCCGACGGGCCGCCGCGCCCCTGCGCCTTTGCCGCCAACGTCTGGACCGACCCGGCCTTTATCCCCGTGGACTCCGTGGGCGACGCGGCCCGCAAGCTGGCCGCCGTGCAGCGCAACTGGAGCCTCGTCCCCTCCGGGCTGTTCCGCCGGGCGGCGCTTATTGCCCAAAAGCTCCCCCGGGTGTCGGCCAAGCCCCTGGCCTTTGGCCGGCCGCTGCCCACCGCCCCCCTGGGAGCCTTCACCCTGTGGGACGAAAACCTGCTGCTCGCCTCGCCGACCACCAGCGAACCCGTGCCCGACGGCGTCTACCGCTTCGACGAGGACAAGACCGGCCCGCCCAGCCGCGCCTATCTCAAGCTGTGGGAACTCTTCACGCGCCTGGGCACGGCCCCCCGGCCCGGAGAACTCTGCCTGGACATGGGCGGCAGCCCCGGCGGCTGGTCATTCGTGCTGGCCTCGCTCGGGGCGCGGGTCTTTTGCAT
>JAEZEM010000046.1 GCA_023417745.1 Pseudomonadota bacterium | reverse complement strand
TGGTGACCTTGTCCTTGTCGAAAACGCCGGCCGCGCCCATCTTTTTAAAGGACTTGATGGCCAGGGGCGCGGTGATGTCGTTGGCCAGGACCAGGGAAAGCCGGCAACGGACGATCTGCCCGGGACCCGTAATCTGCTCGTCGCAGTGCTGTTGCAGGATTTTTTCGGCTAAAGTTGCGGGCATGTCCGTTCCTCCTCCTTCTTGGCCAAACGGTTGAGCGCGTTGATGAAGGCCAGGGTGCTGGCCATGATGACGTCGTCGTGGACGCCGCGGCCGACGGTAGTCGCTGTGCCGTCCTTGATGCGCACGGTCACTTCGCCTTGGGCGTCGGTGCCGCCGGAAATGGCGTTTATCTGGTATTCTTCGAGGTCGGGCTTGCGGCCCACGGCCTGGCACACGGCGTTAAACACCGCGTCCACCGGGCCGGAACCGGCGCTGTACTGGCGCACGGTCTGGCCTTCCACCTGCATTTCAACCACGGCGAATGGCGCGAGTTCCACGTTGCCGCAGTGCACGGACAGGAACTGCAAGGCGTAGCGGTCCGGGCGGCGCAGGACTTTTTCGAGGATAAGGGCCTCGATGTCCTCGTCGAGGATGCGTTGCTTGCGGTCGGCCAGCTGTTTGACGGCCTCGAAGACCATGAGCAACTCTTCGTCGTTTAAGGCGTAGCCGAGTTCCTTGACCTTGGCGTCCAGGGCGTGGCGGCCGGAGTGTTTGCCGAGCACCACCACCGCACCTTTGCGGCCGATGCTCTCGGCGGTCATGATCTCGTAGGTGCGGCGATCCTTGAGCACGCCGTGCTGGTGGATGCCGGACTCGTGGGCAAAGGCGTTGCGCCCCATGATGGGGGCATAGGGCGGGATCGGCTGGCCGATGATGCCCGACAGGCGGCGGCAGGAGGGGAAAAGCTCCTCGGTGACGATGCCGGTGGTCAGGTTGTAGTAATTGGGGCGGGTGTTAAGCCCCATGACGACCTGCTCCAGGGAGGCGTTGCCGGCCCGCTCGCCGATGCCGGAAAGCGTCACTTCGGCCTGGCGCGCGCCGGCGTGGAGGGCGGCCAGGGTATTGGCCACGGCCATGCCGAGATCGTTGTGGCAGTGGACGGCGAAGGTGACGCCGCCGGCTCCGCGCACGGTGGTCATGAGATGGCGGATAAGCTCGGCGAACTCGGCCGGCTGGGCGTAGCCCACGGTGTCGGGGATGTTGAGGATGGTCGCGCCGGCGTTTATGGCCCTCTCGCAGGCGGCGACGAGGAAGGCCGGTTCGGAGCGTGAGGCGTCCTCGGCCGAGAACTGGACCTCGACGCCCTTGGACGCGGCGTGGGAAACGGCCGCCTCGATCATGTCGAGGACCTGGGCCGGGGTCTTGTTCAACTTGTGCTGCATGTGCAGCTCGGAGGTGGCCAGGAAGGTGTGGATGCGGCGGCGCTTAGCGCCCTTGATGGCTTCAAAGCCCCGGTCGATGTCCGAGGCCAGGGCCCGGCACAGGGCGGCCACCACCGGGGTATTGACGGCGGCGGCGATGGCCGTGACGGCCTGGAAATCGCCTTCGCTGGCGGCCGGGAAACCGGCCTCGATGATGTCCACGCCGAGGGTTTCGAGCTGGCGGGCCATGCGGACTTTTTCTTCGCGGGTCATGGTGGCTCCGGGCGACTGTTCGCCGTCGCGGAGCGTGGTATCAAAGATGTATACCCTGTTGTCGTCGGACATGAGGGTCTCCCCTTTCTCCGCTTATGCGGAGAGGATCAGGCGCGCGTGAGCACGCGCCAAGGCACTCTGGTTGGCCTGGGCCGGGGCAAGTGACAAGAAATGTCAAAAAGGGGATAACGGTGTTATGAGAGCTCCTGGAGGGGCTCCCGTAGCTTGGTGCGGCGCGGCAGAATAAAGAAGGTGTAGAAGATGCCGGAGATGAGGTAGGCGGAAAAGAGCAGGAAGCCCATGAGCCAGGGCTCGGAGGCGACCACGACGAAGAGGAGGAGCGCCGTGACCATGGCGCTGAAGGGATGGGCCTTGACCAGCCCGAGTTCCTTGAAGGAAGCGTAGCGCACGCGGCTGACCATGAGAAAGGACAGGGCGTACACGAGCACGAGGCAGGCCTTGGGGATGACGGCGGCGGCGATGTCGTCGGGCAGATAGCGCTCGAACATGAAAAACAGCGCGATCATGCAGCCGGCGGCCGGGATGGGCAGGCCCACGAAGAACTTCTTGGAAGTGGTGGTCTTGCCGGACATGACGTTGAACCGGGCGAGCCGCAGCGCGCCGCAGGCCACGAGCATGAAGGCGGCCAGAATCCCCAGGCGGCCGAACCGGGCAAGCTGCCACTGGTAGACCATGATGGCCGGGGCCACGCCGAAGGCCACGAGGTCGGCCAGGGAATCGAACTGCACGCCGAAGTCGCTGCTGGTGCCGGTGAGCCGGGCCACTTTGCCGTCGAGGCCGTCGAAGAGGCAGGAGAAGAGAATGGCCAGGGCCGTCATGTCGAACTGGCCCTCAATAGCCCAAAGCGCCCCCAGGAAGCCCGAGAACAGGCTTGCCATGGTGAACAGGTTCGGCAGGATGTACACGCTCCTGCGAGCCCGGCTCTGGGTGATTTTTTCTTCCATCTCGCTGCGTGGTCGCTTGCGGGCTTGGCCCGGTTAGTCGGCCTTCTTCGCCAAAACAGTGACGCCGGCCATGGTTTTCTGGCCCATGGCGACAGCCGGATGATAGCCATGGGGCAGGTAGACGTCAAGGCGCGACCCGAACTTGATCATGCCGTAACGTTCGCCGCGCGAAAGCGTATCGCCGGCCTTGGCCGGGCAGACGATGCGCCGGGCGATAAGCCCCGCGATCTGCACCACGCTAAACCGCGCCCCCTCGGCGTCGGTGACCACGATGACGTTGCGCTCGTTGTCCGTGGAGGCCTTATCCAGCGACGCGTTGAAGAATTTGCCGGGGATGTAGCGCACTTCCGAGACCACGCCCGTGATCGGCGAGCGGTTCACGTGGACGTTAAAGACGTTCATGAACACGCACACGACCTGGCGCATCTCGCCCGTGATAGGGTCGGCCGCCTCGCCGAGCTTGCAGACCACGCCGTCGGCCGGGGACACGGCTACGCCGTTTTCCGTCGGCGAGGTCCGGTCCGGGTCGCGGAAGAAATTGAGGGAAAAAATCGTGGCCAACAGGCTGATGGTGGCCAGACAAGGCCAGCGCAGCAAGGCGAAAACCAGGGTCGCCAGGGCGAAAACGCCGATGATGGGCAGTCCGTCGCGGGCCAGGCCGCAAATGGGCTTATACATTCAAAGCGCTCCAAAGGGCGGGCACAGGTCGGCCAGTTCGGCGAAAAACGACTCCCGGTCCCGGTATAAAAGGGTTTTAAAGCCCAGTCGGGCGGCCAGTTCCGTATTGTGGGCCGCGTCGTCGATGAAAAGCGACTCCCCGGCCGTCACGTCCATGGCCTCAAGCGCCAGCTCGAAAAACGCCGCCTCGCGCTTGGACGTGCCATGATGATAGCTGTTAAACACCTGGTCGAAATGGGAAAAGACGTCGTGCCGGGCGTCAAGCCGGGCCAGCCACTCGGTCTGGTCGCTTAAAATCGCGGTCTTAAGGCCCAGGCCGCGCACCGCGTCGGCCAGGGCGAACATGTACGGCCGGGGCACGAACCGCGACAACACGACCTCGGTTAAGTGCGCGTCGTCGGCCGTAATGCCCGTAGCCTTGCGAAAGGCCTGCCAGAACCCGGCCTCGTCGCAGCCGCCGACCACAAATCGCGTGGTCCAGGCCATCTCATAGGCCGTAGGCACGATCTCGGCCGGATCGCGCCCGGCCTCGCCGGCGATGTCGATGAGCGCCTGGCGAAAGCCCTCCTCGGCCAGCACGCCGCCGAAATCGAAAAACACGGCCCGCAGGCCGCATACCTGGCTCATGGTTCCCCCATTTCTCGCGGCGTCGCTTCCCATGCCGGCCCGAAGGCCGTATACATGGAAAACGCCCGCAAGGCTGTAGCCGTAAATATCGTCCCAAGCAAGTCGGGAATGTTGGAGAGGAGAAGATGCCTCCGGCGGCCAGGAGAGGCTCTGCCTCTCCTGGACCTCTCCGCTGGGGGCCTAAGGCCCCCAGACCCCCTGCCTGTGTGGGGGATGACGGCGAGGCGTGCGTACAGCAATTATCCGATTCAGAAAAAGACAGAGGGACAAAATGTCGGATACCATTCGTGTCGGGGTCAGCTCCTGCCTGCTCGGCAACCCCGTCCGCTACGACGGCGGCCACAAACGCGACAGCTACGTCGTCGATACCCTGGGCCGCTATTTCGAGTTCGTGCCCGTGTGCCCGGAAGTCGAATGCGGCCTGGGCGTCCCGCGCGAAGCCATGCGGCTGGTCGGCGATCCCCAGGCCCCGCGCCTGGTCACCACCAAGACCGGGGGCGACCTCACCGAGCGCATGAACGCCTGGGCAGCGCAGCGCGTGGCTGAACTGGCCGAGGAGCGGCTGTGCGGGTTCATCTTTAAGGCCAAGTCGCCTTCCAGCGGCATGGCCCGGGTCAAGGTCTATAATGATAAGGGCGCTCCGGCTGAACGCGGAGTCGGACTTTTCGCCAAAGCCTTCATGGACCGCTTTCCGCTGATTCCGGTGGAGGACGAAGGCCGGCTCCATGACGACAAGCTGCGGGAAAACTTCATCGAACGCATCTTCGCCATGCAGCGTTTCCGCGACGCTGTGGCCGGCGACGGCCGCTCGACCCTGGTTTCGCGTCTCATTGCCTTCACCGCCGGGCACAAGCTGCTTTTCATGGCCCACAGCCAGGAACTGGCCAGGCAAATCGGCCGGCTCACGGCCGAAGCCAGCAAGTGGCCGGCCGACGGCCTCGTCCATACCTACGAGACCCTGCTTATGAAGACCCTGGCCCTGCCGGCCACTCCGGCCAAACATGCCAACGTGCTCCAGCACGCCATGGGCTATTTCAAGAAGGTGCTGAGCGCCGACGAGAAGGCGGAACTCAACGAAGTCATCGCCAATTACCGCCTGGGGCTTGTGCCGCTCATCGTGCCCGTGACGCTTGTCGCCCACTTCACCCGCAAATACGATGTGGCCTATTTAAAGGACCAAGCCTATCTGGCCCCCCACCCCATCGAACTCAAACTGCGCAACCACGCCTGAGCCGGAGCTTTCCCATGCCGTTTTTCCGCTGTGTCGCCATCTGTTTCACCCTGGCCGTTCTTGGGGCCGCCGCGCCGCGCCCGGCCCAGGCCGCGCCCCTGCCCGGCCGCCAGACCACGGCCCAAGTGGTCGAGGGGCTGACCCGCTCCGGGCGCGTCCATGGCCTGGTGATCGGCTACGTCAGTCCGGCCGGCAAGGCCGTCTACGGCTACGGCCGGCGCGACGAATCCTCCCGCTCGGCCGCCCCGGACG
>JAEZEM010000468.1 GCA_023417745.1 Pseudomonadota bacterium | reverse complement strand
AGGTCCTCCATGGCCCGGTCGAAATCCTGTTTGAGGTCGGACAGGGTGTCGGCGAGGGTCTTTTCCAGGTCGGCCTTGTCCGATTCGGCCTGGGCATTGACGGCGGCGGCGTCGGTGGAAGCCTGGGCATTGGCGTCGGCCACACCGGACGCGCTGTCCTGGTTGGCGGCGGTCAAGTCCTCCTGGGCCGAGGCCTTGGACGCGGCCAGATCGGCCTTGGCCTCGTCCAGGGCGTCGGCCAGGGCTTCGGTAGTGTCGTCCGAGACCTGGAAATTGCCCAGGTCGGCCAGCTCTTTTTGCGCGTCGGTGACGGCCTGGCGCAGCTCCTTGCCCTCTTTCTCGTAATCGGCCAGGGCTTTTTGCCCGGATTCGCTGTAGTCTTTCCAGACGACTTGCTTGGTGCGCGACGAATTGTGGACCAACCCGTTGGAGGCGCTGAACGTCGAGACGCCGTAGCCCGGTTTTTCGTCCTGGCCCTTTTTCTTCCAGGCCGCGTAGGCCGCCTGGGCCTCCTTGACGGCGGCGGCCAGCTCGGCTTTTTTGTCCTCCCAGTCGGCTTTTTCGTCGGCCGCGGATTCCTCGTAGTCCGTCTGGGCGGCGGCGTCGGCTTCCTGTTTGGCCGTATCGGCCTCGGCCAGGGCCGTGGCGTAGGCGTCTTGCGCTTCGGTCAGGGCCGTATGCAACTCGGTCAGGGTGTCGGACAGCGTGTCGGCGATGGACGCCAGGTCGGCCTGTTCCTGGGCGAGCAGCGAGGCCAGGCCGTCGTCGTGGCTGGCCTTGGCGTCGGAAACCGCCTCGTCATAGTCCTGCTGGGTGCGGCGGCGCTCCAGGGCGATGTCGGCCAGGGTCTCGTCCAAGCTGCCGCCCGAGGCGAAAGCCAGCGCCCCGGACTGGCGCAGGCCGTCCAGGCGCGATACGGCGGCCACGCCCCGCGCGGACATGCCGCCGGCCGGGCCGGCCAGGGGGGAAGTCATGGCCCGGAAAGCGACCGGGGCGGCCAGGGACACGGAAAGCGGCGTGGGAGCCTGGGGTTCGGCGGGCAGGGTTTGGAAGTGGGGGCCGATCAGCCGCCGCGCCCAGTCGGGCAGCACAAAACCGCCCGAGGCATAACCCGGAACGCCGCCGGCCTGGATGGCGTCGAGCAAGGCCCCATGCCGGGCCACGGCCGCTTTGCGGACCACAAACGAACCCTCCCGCAGCATGACCGGCTCACTGTCCTCGTCGCCGACCCCGGGCACCATGCCCCGGATGAACGGCCGGAACACCAGCCCACCCGTGGCGTAAGCCGGGATTTGCAAGGCATTGACTGCCCGCAGCAGCGGCGCGAACCGCGCGGCCGTGTCGGGATCGAACACGCGCTCGCCCGGCATGACCATGGCCGGAACGTCGCGGGCGACGCCGCCCCCCGTGGCGTAAGCCTCCGTTTTGACCACATGCACCGTGTGGGTCGAAGAGGTGTTGTGGCCGTTGAGGGAACGATCCAGGTAGGACACTACAGTGGCGGCGTTGTCCTTGACGTCGTGGATGGATTCCGTTTTCTTGCCGTCCAGTTCTTCAAGCTTGGCGTCCACCTCGGCGGTGTCCGCCTTGACGGTCATCGTGATGGGAGTCTTGTTCAGCCCATCCAACTGGGCTTTAAGCTCCTGGATCTGGGACAAGGTATCCCTAGCTTCCGCCTTAGCCTTGTCGAAGCCCTCCCCCGCCGCCTTCGCCCATCCATTGCTCGCGGTCGTCATCCCCTGTATCGCCGTTGCGATAGCCTGGTTCTTTCCAACCACTTCATCGCCGGCAGACGCGCTCGCCTTGAACTGCTGATAGGCTTTTTGGTAATACTGTATAGCGAGATCAGCGGAAGCCTTGGAACCCTCGGCTGCGGCGGCGTCCGCCTTGGCAAGATTTTCACGCGCTTCGGCTAGCTGGTCATTATAAGCGACGCTTTTAGACATCGTCTCTCGACGCATAGACCTGACGTCTTCCTCAAGCGTTTGCGTCGCATTCCGTCTCTCCTGGGCATAGCGCTTCTCATCGGCCAAAGCTTGGTCAAGAGAAGATTCAAGCGCCGCAATCCAGGCCTTTGTCGCTGCTATTTTATTTTTCTGAAGATTCTCTTCAATTTTGCGGCGAACTTCAGCTTTTTGCTGGTCCGTGCCGACCGCCTTATCCAACATTTGCAGTTGGGCATCATGAACGGTTTGCGCTGCCGCAAGGATCGCTTGGTATTTTTTTCGCGCAGAATCCAAACCCGCTTTCGCAGCTTCCCCTTCTGTTCGGGCCAACGCCTTGGCCTCTTTGGCTTCGAAATCGTAGCGTTCTCCGGCCTGTTCGAGATATCGGTTGCCAGCTTCTCCGGCGGCCTTGATCTGACTGGATATTTCTTCGAAAGAATTTCCTAGCGCCTTGTTGGCCGAGGCCAAGCGATCCGTGGCGTCCGTCGTCTTGCCAAGTGTGGCTTCCCCGGAATTCAGTTTTTCCTGCCATTCCTGACCGTTCTTGATGACCACGCCGTATTGCTTGCCGAGAGCCGCCCAGGCCGCTTCTTCCTTTTTGGTGGCGGCGGTCACTTCCCTGGATTTCGAGGCGAGGGCGATGCCGGTCCCGGCCAAGGCCGCCACCAGGGCCAGGATCGCCCCGACCGGGCCGGCGCCCAAAGCCATGACGGCCGCTGCGACGGTCCGCGCTCCGGTCACCACCTTTGCCAAGCCGGCGGCCACGGCCGGGAAGCTGCTCACCCAGCCGGCCACGGTGGAGGCCAGCCGAAGGTTCGCCAGCAGCTTCCCGGCGGCCACCAGCCCCAGGAAGGCGTCGGTCACCACCGTGACGGTCTTGGCGGCGGCCAGCAGGCCGGCCAGGGCCAGGATCAGTTCCTTGTTGTGGACCGTAAACTTGATAACCGAGGCCACGGCGTTGACGATGACGGCGGAAAACTCGGCGATCTCCTGGCGGTTATCCCGGAAATACTGGGCGAGTTCCTTGAGCGCGCCCTTGAGATCCTCGTTCTTGGACACGGAATCGCTCAAGGATGCGCCGATGGCCCGCAGCGCGCCGTCAAACGTATTGATGCTGTCCGCCGCCTTGCCGGTGTTCGAGGCGGTTTGTTGCAGGAAAACCTGATACCGGACCTGCGCCTTTTCCATGTCGGTGAGGCTGGCCCAGGCCTTGCCTTGGGCGTCATGCGCCTCGTACCAGGTCTTGACGTAGGTTTCGCTCAAGGTCAGGCCCAGCATTTCCGAGGCCTCGGCCTCGCCGCGCATGGCCGCCGTGACGCGCTCGATGCCGTCGGACAGGTCCATTTTCCCGGCCGAAAGGTCGGCCGTGCGGCGGATGACTTCCTCCATCTGGGCGGCGGAAAAGCCCAGCCGTTTGGTCATGTCGATGGTCTTGGCGGCGGCGGCGCTCAAGTCGGATTCGGAAACCACTTGCAACTCTTCATGCAGCTTGCCCAGCCGGGACTGCCAATCCTCCAACGTGCCGGTGTTGGAGAATTCCCGGCTGGCCGAGGCGACCGAGGACTTCAAATTGAAAGCCGCCTTTTCGGCGTCTCGGTAGGCCGTGACGACAGAGGTGAACACTCGCTGGGCGGCATAGAGGGACAGGTAAGTGGACACCAACTCGGACAGGCTGCCGCGCATGTTGCCCAGGGCGGCCTGCCCCCGGGTCACGGCCGTGGTATGCTCCTCCTGCCCGGCTTTGGCGTTGCGATACGAGTTCGTGACCTTGGTGATGGCCGACACCATGTTGCCGTGGGCGGTGTTGAGTTGCGCGGCTGTGAGGACGCCGGAATCCTTGAGCGTCCGGTAGTCGGCGATAATGGCCTGGATGCGGCCCTTGACCTGGGACGCGGACTGGACGCCAAGGCGGGACATGGCCCCGTCGAGCTGCTGGGATGCCTGCTCGGCCTGCCCCAAACCGGACTTGGCCGCGCCGCCGATTTCCTCGTAGCGTTTCTTGAGCGCCTCCAGCCGGGCTTCCATGGCGGTCTTGGCCCGGGCCACGTCCTCGCCGCCCAGCTCGCCGGAGGCGTCCTTGATGCGCTCAAAGGCGGCGACGATGGCCGCCGCCTGGGTTTCGAAGGATCGGCCGGACATGACGCCCAGGGAATCAAAGGCCCGCTCCACGCCGGCCATGCGCTGGTTGGCCTCGACTTCTATGCCGGCAAACGCCCGTTCCGACTGCTCGGAGAAGGTGTCAAAAGCGGCGATGCCTTCCCGTGCGATCTTTTGCTGGATCGTCTGGGCCAGTTGATCCATCTTGGCTTGGGCCGCGTCGGTTTCGGCGCGGACAACGATGTCGAGGACTCCAGACGATCCCATAATACAACCTCCGAGGCTACGCGGCCCGCTTCATGCACAGGTTCACATACTTGATGCGGCTTCGGCGGATGGAGCCGAACAGTTCCCCCATCCAGAGGCCGAACTGTTGCTGGGACGGCGGCTCCACGCCCCGCTCTTCGCGGGACCAGCAGCAATAGGCCTGATACAGTTCGGAGGCCGGAACGGTATGGCCGGGCCGTTCTTCCAGGAAAAGGTCGGCCCATTCGTAGAACAGCTCTTTCCATTGCGTGTTCCGCTGCACACGGGGCAGCTTCACCACCTCGACCGTGCCACCGCAAATCAGTTCGCACAGGGCATGGAAGTGGAGGTAGACGTCGTCTGAACCCCGGCTGCCCATCTTGGCCGCCTGCACCGCGCCGTTGAGAATGGCCGTGCGCACATGCGGGCGAATCTTGCGGAAGCGCCAGGGGAGTTTGGAAACGTCGGACAGATCAATCGGCAATTCCTCGGGCCGAGCCTCGAACCGCCCGGTTTTGCGGATGGCCGGCAACACGGTGCCGGTCACCCACTTGCGGAAGGATCGGGCCTCGGGTTTGCGGCTGGTGAAGATCAGGGCGTAGAGGCCGGATTCGGAAACGGTGAGCATTTCCTGGCGGCCTCCAGAGGTATTCAGGAATTCTGAACCCCTTTCGTCCTCATCCAAGGACCTCCCCGCCTCGGTGACATTGGTCAACCCGAGAACAGCGCAGACGTCCTTGACCACGAACCAGGGTTCCCCCTGCTCGTCCCGGACCACGCGGACCTCCCGGCCTTCGAAGAAAAACGGCTGCAATGCGCTCATGAATGTTCTCCCCAATCAGGCCGCCGGCCGCGCCTCCCGGCGCAGTCGGACACCCTTGTAATAGGTGACATTGGATTGATGGCGGCGGAAATGCTGGGACAGCCACGCGCCGAACACGCGGATGCTGGCCGGCTCGACGCCGCATTCCTCGCGGCACCAGGACAGGTAGGAGGCGTACAGGCTCTTGGCCCGCTCCCGGTGCCCCGCGACTTGCTCCAGGCAGGCGTCGGCCCATTGCCAGAAGTGGGCGGTCATGTCCTGGTAATGCGTCCGGCAAGGGATGGCGGCGAGTCCTTCCGTGCCCCCGACCATCTCGCAGAAGGCGGCGAAATAATCCTGCACCAGATCCATGCCGCCGTTTTCCAGGGCGGCCATGCGCACGGCGCAGGACAACACCGTGGCCCGGGCCGAAGGCCGGATGCGGGCGGCGGCCGCCGTCACGGACGGCCGGACCATGGGCCGCGTCTCGAACCGCCCGGTCTTGCGGATGGCCGGCAACACCGTGCCGGTCACCCACTTGCGGAAGGATCGAGCCTCGGGTTTGCGGCTGGTGAAGATCAGGGCGTAGAGACCGGACTCGGAAACAGCCAAGGCTTCCTGCGTTCCGCGAGGGGTGGGTATAGTGTACCTACCCCTTTCGTCTTCATCCAACCGCTCAACAGCTTGATGATGGTCGGAAACTCCCAACACGCCACAAACGTCCTTGGCAACAAACCAGGGTTCGCCCTGCTCGTCCTGGACCACGCGGACCTCCCGGCCGTCGAAGAAAAAGGGCTGCACCGCGCTCATTGGGCACCCCCGGGCAAACTGCTGCGAAGTGAAGCCGCCGCACGGGAACAGCCGCCGACGAGGGACTGTTCGGCCTCTTCCAGCCGACGCTGGAAAGCGCGGAACTGTCCTGCCGCGAAATAGAGCGGATCAGTCAGGGCCGAGTCCTCGGAATAAGTGGCTTTGCACTCCAAAAGATCGGCCAGCACCAGGGCTTCGAAGCCCAAGGACGAAAGGACGTCATGCACCGCGCTCACTGGGCACCCCCGTCTTCGGCGTCGGCGATGTCCAGGCCAAGGTCGGAAAGTTCCTGTCGGATGAGGCGCAACATCTGCATGGCCCCGCGAAGGGTCGGCAAGCATCGGTCCTCGCCCTCGGGCAAGGCGTCGGCCTGCAACTCCATAAGGTCTTCCACCCCGCCGATGGCTTCGGCGAGGTCCTGGATTTGACGGTTGTAGCGGGAAAGCGCGTTCGACTTGACCAAACGGAGCGGAGAAGAAAGAGGTGAAGCGGCCATGAGGTCTCCTAGAGTTGGGATGTGGACAAAATAAAAGGCGGTATGACGCTCCCCTGCTCTAGGCAGCCGGGGCCTCGCGGACTCCCGGACGTCATACCGCCAATAGATTGCCCCTCCCGAAAGGAGGACCATGGCGACAAAATGAAAAATTCCGTTGTTCAATCCTGCACGAGCCGGGACCGTGGCCACGGACGGCCACCTAGAGTTAGGGACCCCCAACAAGCCAGAAAGACCCGGGGTTGTCAAGGGGGTCGGGACCGCATACAGCTTGTCAAATAGTTGCAATTTGGAGGGTTGGACATGAGCAAGCTGGAAATCATCCTGGTGGCGGTTCTGGTGTGCATCGTGGCCGGGGCCGGGGCGGTTTACTGGCAGCGAAAACAAGTTGACGCTGGCAATCCGAAGTTCGCTACTGACACTACTGTTTTGCAACAAAGCGGGACTGGTCACAATGACGGCCAAGAAAACAATAACAAACGAATTATCGAAAAGTGCGTAGCTATCGTGAAAAGAGGGGAAGAAGCCCAGCAGCTTTGCGACAAAATCATGCATGATCTGCCGATTAAATTGAAGGCAGCGTCCGATAAAGCAACAGGAATGGAAATTAAGCATGGAACTAAGTTTAAAATTGACGACAAAGAAAGAGTCTCCATTGAAAAGGACATGGATACTTCTAAAAAATGTATCAATTTTTCCGACCATTATCTCAACATAAAAAAGACCGTACAACTTTTCGAAGAAGGGCGATTTGTCGAAGCCGAACGCCTGTGTGACGACATCCAAGTGTCCATCCCTCCAGGACTGTAAAAGAAAGGGGCTACCCCCGAAAGCTTCCAACTGCACCGCCCCTGCCATCTACTCCCTCCCCAGCTTATCGAAATAGTCCTGCAAATCCTTGCCGTCCGCGCGCAAAGCCATGGCCATGTCCAGGGCTTGCCCCAGCCGCTCCAGCCGTCGCACCTTGGCGGCGGCCTTATCCTCTTCACCAGCCAGGCGCAGGCACAGCACAAACCAGCCCCAGCCGTAGCCGTACACCGCCGGGCCGTGGCCGCGCCGCATGAGGCGGTCCACGGCCCGGGCGATGCGCAGCGTTACGCCGCCTGCTCCCTCGGCATCGCGCCCATGTCCGGGGCGGGGCCGGCGAGGAGCGTCTTCGCCATCTCCGTCCAGGTCAGGGCTTCGCCGAAAAAATCGGCGTTAGCCTCGAACCAGGCCCGCAGGATCTTCATGGTCGCCACCAGCCCCAGCGTCTCCACCGGCCAGGGCGAATCCGTGCATTCGGCCACGATCCAGGCCTGGATGGCCGAATCGTCCAGCACCAACCGGGACAGGGCTTCCAGCCCCGAAACGCCGACCAGCCCGGCCGTGACGCGCTCCAGGAACCCGAAGACCACCGGGGCCTGTGTCGGCACGATCTCGCGGACAACGACCGGCTGGCCGTGGACAGTGACGATGACCTCGCGCGGGAGGTGCTGGCGCGGCGCATCCATGGGTTAGGCCGCCGCCGCCAGCACCGTGACGGTGTAGGGAGCCGCCGCGCCGGACGGCGTGTTGAGCGTGCCCTCAAGCTGGGCCGAAGCGAAGTCCGAGGCCAGGAAATCCAGGCCCGACTTGGGCGTCAGCACGGCCTCGGCCACGTCCACGGTGCCCGCCGACATGTCGGCGAGGTTCTTGCCCTTGAGCAGCAGCCGGCCCTTGACCGTGGGCGACGCGCCGCCGGAAATCACGTAGCCGGCCATGGCCGGCACGGAATAGGTGACGACCAGCGTGCCCTCGGTTGGGGCGTCCTCGGTGAACATGATGAGGCCGGCATCGGCGTCGAGCACGTAGGCATTGGCGGCCACGGCGTCGGTCCCGATCTTGACCGAGGTCACGGTGATGCGGGTGGCTCCGATTTCGTGGTAGATGCCGGCATCCACAGTGGTCATGTCGAAGCTCTTGGTTTGGCTGGGGGCGGCAGCCTGGTTGGCCACGGCATCCTTTCCGAGGAGCACCAGGGCCAGGTTGGCCCTGTTCATGTCGTCCAAGGTGATGGCGATTTTGGCCGGCGATTTGATGGCCACGGAATCGAGCACCTGGCCGTAGCTGGCGCGCATCTTGGACGTGCGCTCCTTGATGTTCGATGTTTCGGTGATCTGGAATTGGCTGGCGTTGCCGATATGCACCAGCCCGGTGCTGCCGCCGTCATCGTCCAGGCGGTCGAAAAAGACGTCGCCGGAAAACAGGATACCCGCCATGATGGCCTCCTTACTTATTCGTTATGGTTAAAACCGACGCGGCGGCGAAACGCGGCCGCAGGTATTCGCCGACGACGTTGCCGTCGCTTTTGACCAGGCCGACGGCCGCGTCCATCACGGCCCGCTCGGCCAGTTCGCGCAGGGCCTCCACCCGCAGCCGGCCGGCCGGAACGGTCACGCCGCCGACAACCGCATCCGTCTCATCGATCAGGCACACGCCGAGCACGACCGTCCATTCCTGGGCGCGGTTGCTGCTGTTCTCGCGCTGGTGGCCCGGCACTTCGACCGCCACCAGCGGATAGGCGGCGTCGCCCGGCGGATCGTCCGGGTCGGGATCGAGGATGACGGTCGGCCCCTGGCCGTAATTTTCCTGGCACCAGGCTGCCAAGGCGGCGTCGCCGGTCAGGGCGGCCAGCACCTTTTCTATGAGTTCGGACGTGGTCATGCGGTGGACCCTTTGCCGGAGCCGTAGCGCTCCATGGCGTCGAAAAACTTGGTGGCGAAGGTGACGCGGATTTCCCCAGCGCAGCGGGCCATGGTTTGTTCGAACCATGGCCGGGCCGGCCGGTGCGTGGACGCGGTGCCTTTGCGCAGGGGCAGGCCGGCCGCGAAGAAAAACCGGCGCATGGCGGCGGTGATGGGCTGGTTTGCCGCGTCAGCCTGCTCGGCGATGGACTGGGACAGGCCCCAGATGAGGGAGCCGCCGCGAAGGAAACCGACCTGCACGGCATTGTCCTCGCGCAGGCGGTAGCGCAGGGAGTTGCGCACCCGGCGAAACGGCGGCGCGTCCGTGCCGCCGCCCGTGCCGCGCTTGGAGCTGCCCACGCGGGTGAAATATTTGACGCGGCGGCGCTTCTTGCCGCGTCCGACGTACTTGTAGACCCAGCCGCCGCCGCGACCGGAGGCGGCGCGCGACATGGACAGGGTCAGCACGGCCGAGTGCGGATTGAGCGGGGCCAGCCGCTCGGTCTCGGCGTAGAGGCGGTTTTTGACCAGCCAGCCCACGGACTTGAGCGCCGAGGCCACGGCCCGGGCCAGATGCCGCGACTGCTCGCCCCACTCTTCCGCGCCCTCCAAGAGCGGGGCCGGGTCGATCCAGAACCGGCTCACTTGCTGCCTCCGGGGATGGGCTTGAGGTTGCGGCGCAGGCGCACCACCCAGAACGGCCCGTCCTTGCGGCGGATGATGGACTGGTCCGTGGACTGGCGCATCTGCCATTCCAGGCCGTCCACCACCACCACGTCGTCCACGGCCGGATCGGCCACGTCCCGGGCCGGCAGCCGCACCTCGGCGAAATCGCCGCGCGCCCGGGCCTCGGATTCGCGCTGCTCGTTTTCAAGCTGGGCGTAGGTCGCCACCTCGCCCCCGGCCTTGGGCCGGTAAATGGCCGGCAGTACGCCGGGCAGGCGAGGGAAAGCGGCCAGAATAGCCGCTTCGAAACGGGTGGTGGCGGTCAGGGTCATGGCTTTCTCCCTGGCTCGGGCGCGTGGCGGTCGGCAAACACTTTGCAATCCCGGTAGTCGCGCAGCCGGCGCATGAGCCATTCCGGCAGCGGAACGCCGAAGAAGTGCAGATGGCCGAACACCGAAATGGCTTCGTTGAAGCACAGATAGAGGATAAGGAAGCCCCTGAAGTCCACGTGGATGAAGGCGGCGGCCTTGGCGTTGCACGCCGCGTCCAGCAATGCGGCGCATAAAAGCGTCAGATAATAGAGGACGAATTTCGCCAGCCCGTACATGAACTTGCTGCGCGACAACCGGCCGACGCTCCAGCCATGGGCCACGCCCAGGGCGAAATCGATGCAGACCAGGAAGAACAGCACTTCCAGCAACCTGTCCTGGCCGCCGACCCAGACCAGCACCGAGGTGGCCACGGTCGCGCCCACGGCCTTGGCGGCGTAGTCGCCAAGGAGTCCCTGCAACGCCCCGACCAGGGATTCGAGGACTTCCCGCATCATCATTACGCCGCCGCCTCCCCTGCCCCGAAGGGGCCGACCATCTCGACCACGCGGCCGAGCCACCAGACCGGGATGTCGTTGGGCTGCGGGGCCAGCCCGGCCGGGGCCTCGGGCAGGCGCGGCAGGCCGGCCGCCTCCAGGGCCATGCCGTAGGCCTCGGAGCAAAACAGCGCCGTGTTGTCCTCGGTCACCCGGCCGCGCGTCTGGCGCAACAACCCCACGTAATCATACGGAGTTTCCGCGCACATGCGGTCCACCAGCCAGGCCGAGAACCGGGCCTGGCTTTCCGGGGTCAGACCGGCCGGAGTGAACAGGAACAGCCGGCCGGCGAAATTCTTAAAGTAGCGCGAGAGGTATGTGGGCGTGAGGCCATGCTCCAGCGCCTCGATGAGCGTCACGCGGTCGCGCCCCACGAACTCTTCCGGGAACCGCACCACGGGCGCGGCATGGGAGCAAAACGCTTCGCCTCCCTGAAAGAACCGGATGGCGCGGCCCAGGGCCGTGTCGGCGGCGGTGAGCAGGCACGAGCCGGTGACGCACAGCTCCCGGCCGCCGTCGAGGTAGGGGATGGATTCCAACTCTTTCACGACGCGCCCCCGACGACGGCTTCGATGGCGGCCGGCAGGACGACGGCCGCGAGCTTGGCGACGATGGGCCAGACGTAGGACCAGCGCCAGCCGGTTTGTCCGCCCTGGACGGCCGTGGCCGCGTAGGCGGCGGCCTGTTCCTCGGCCTCGGCCAGGAGCGGTCCGGCGGCTGCTTCGATGGCCCCGGCCTTTTCGGGCTGGGCGACCTGGGCCGAGGCGATGCGCTCCCGCATGGACTCCAGCACGGCGTTCAGTTCGGCCTTGGCCGCCGTCACCTTGGCGGCCGGCTCGGCCGGGCTGGCCGGCGGATTGCCCGAATGGCCGGCCAGGCCCAGGCAGCCGGCCAGGGAGGCGGTAAGCACCATGGACACGATCATGACCAGCACCAGGGACGAGAACCGACGCATGGCTACCTCCGAGAGGGTTGATGTTTGGGCGCGTCCGGGCCGTTGACCCCGGTGTCGCTCCACCAGTTTTCCGGCACGCCGAACCGGACGGCGTAGCCGCAGCCGGCCAGGAAGCCGGTCAGGATCAGGGCCAACAGGACGGCGCGGATCACGGCTGGCCTCCGGCGGCGGGACGGTCCCAAGGAGTTTCCGGCTCCAGACCGTGGGCCGTAGTGGGTGCGGACGCCGGGATCGGCGCGGTCGGCTTCGCCAGGGATTCCAGCGCTCCCGCCGACACTCCGGCCGGCAGGCCTCGCCCGGCCAGCCAGGACGCCAGCGCCGGGCCGGCCAGATCGATGAGCGCCTGGCCGCCGATGGCCGACATGGCGATGTCGGTGATGGCTTTGACGTCCACGTCGGACAGGGTCCAGCCCAGGCGTGGGCACACGGCAATGGCCAGGATGGCGGCCAGGGCCACGAGCAGTTTGCGCGAGGTGAGCTTCTCGGCGGCGTTCATGCCGCCTCCGCAGCCGGGACGGCCTTGCCGGCCAGCTTGAGGCAATAGCTGTCCAGGGCGTCGCAGCGGTTCAGCCAGCCGGTGATCGGCTGGCGTGGATCGGCCTTGTGCAAGGCGGCGTAGAAATTGCGCCGCTGCCGGGTGACGCGCTGGGCCAGGATCATGTCGCGGGCGGGATTGGTGGCGATGCCGTTGACCGTGGCCCGGGTCTTGGGACCCAGCACGCCGTCAAGGAGCAGCTCCACGCGGGGGTAGTACCGGCACGACTGCTGGAGTGCCCGGACCGCCTGGACCGGTCCGGCGTTGACGGCGAAATCGTAGACCGAACACGCCGTGATGGGCGCAATGGCGTCGAGCTTGAGGCCGTCCCAGAACAGCAGCTTCATGAGCCGCTGGGCGTCGTCGGGCGTCAACGACCGGATGTCGTCCTCGTCCACGTCGCCGTCGCGGTCGATGTCGCCCAGCTCCGGCGAGAGCTGGCGCAGCAGGCGAAACGACACGCCGTGGTTGGTCGCGCCGCCGGCGTCGCGGGTGAAGCCGCCTTCGGCCTTGGCCGTGAAGGCGTGAGCCGCCCGGAAAGCGTCGGACGGGCACGGCCCGGCGTTCTCCACGTCTTCCATGGTCAAGCCCACGGCCTTGAGCAGGACCGGCAGGCCGTAGACGTAGCCGTCGGCCGTGCCCACCCAGAATTTGCGCGGCCCGGGCCGCAGATCGAGGTGGAATCCGGGGTTGTTCCAGTGCGGATACCAACCTACGCCGCCCCAGCCGCCGGCCAGGATGGCGCGCAACACGGTCGCCGGCGGCACGCCCACGACATGGATGTCGGCCGCGTCGCAGGGCGACAGTTTGTGGCGCGAGGCCGGCTCATGGCCGTCTTGGTCGTAGGTGCAGTGGATGACCACCGGGCCGCCGACGGTCTCGCGCAGCGCGTCCAGGCCGTAGCACAGCCGGGAATCCACGGCGGTGGACGGGGCCTTGAACTCGGCGGGTTTGAAGTGCTTGAGGTCTTGGGGAATCATGGAGCCTCCAGGCCCGGGGCCGGACGTGGCAGCGTCCGGCCCCGGGCGGGGTTGCGTCGTTACTTGGTGACCTTGGGCAGCAGCTTGGGCCGGGTGCAGATGGGCAGGACGTTGGACTCCATGTGGATGTCCACGCCCTTGTTGAAGTCGCGCAGCTTGGATTCGGCGTAGAGCTCGATGCCCGGGGTGTTGACCGTATCCAGGAAGTCGCCCGGGGCCATGTACCAGTCGAAGGTGGTCATGGTGCCCAGCGGGATGGCATGGCCCTGGCCGTCCGGCACGAACTTGACGGTCTGCCCGCTGGGGTCGGTAGCCTGCCCCATGCAGTCCTCGAAGGTGATGCCTTCGAAGGTGAAGCTCTTGCGCGGGTCCTTTCCCTGGGCCTGGGCGGCGGCCTGCCAGTTGAGGAAGTATTTTTCGACATTGGGGTGGGCGACCAGGGCGTCGAAGAAGTCGGAAGCCACGAACACGTGGGTTCCGGTGGACACGTCGCCTTCGAGGTTCATTTCCATGTACCGCGACAAGGCGCGGCACTTCTTGCCCACGTCGGTGGTTTCGGTGTCCAGGTCGAAATCAAAAGTCTCCTGGCTGTAGCCGAAGCGGTCGAAAAGGTTGACCAGCGCGGTACCGTCAGCGTCCAGGACGATGCCCTTGATCGCGCCCCATTTGAGGTATTCCCAGGTAATTTCGAACTTCAGCCGGTTGGCGGCCAGCTTGCGCAGCATGACCGTCTGTTCGGTTTCCAGCTGATTGTCCGATCCGAACAACCGTCGGCCGGCGTATTCCTCGGGCAGGATCAAATCCGTCAGCGGGATGTAGGGCACGGAAAAGGTCAGCACGTCGCGCTTGCCGTGCTCGGAAACCTTGCCTTCGTAACCGACGGGCTGGGTGCCGATCAGGCGCAGCACGTTGTGCTGGCGTTCGATGGCGGCCACGCGGTTGGTGATGGCGCGCGGCGTGAACAGGCCCATGGCGTTGAGCCGGCCGTAGACATAAGGGAGGAGATTGACCGATTTGGTCATCTCGATCAGGGTGAACATGTCCATATTGAGCATGGGGCTAGGCCTCCGTGATGGCGTCGATGCCGCGCTTGGCGAGTTGGGCGAGGGCGGCGGCCTTCTGGCTGTCGGTGGCTCCGGCCGGCCAGACCAGGCCGGCCTGGATGACCATGCCGTCGCGGCGCAGAATGGTGCCCTCGGCGTATTCGGACACGTCCACGTCGTAGAGGGCCAGGCCGGCCGCGAGCTGGCTGCCGTCGTGGGCGGTCAGGTCCAACGGCTTGACCTTGCCCGAGCCGGCGGCCACGGCCACGGTAAAGGCGTCGCCCACGGCGAAGTCGGTGGCCCCGTCGCTGATGAGAAAGCTCAAGTGCGGCGAGGCGTAGGCCGTGCCGACCTTGGCGTCGTCGAGGCGCGCGCCGGACGGCGACAGCACCTTGAACGTGCCGCCGTTGGCGGCGGCCGTGACGCAAGTGATGCGATACGTGCCGACCTCGGCCAGATCGCCGGCCAGGACGTCGGCCATGGTTCCGTTGCCGGTGGCTCCGGCCACGGCCGTGCCGGTGGTCGGGCAGGCGAACAGCACGCGGCCGAGCACCGCGCCCATGACCGCGTCGGCCAGGAATTCGGCCGCCTCGCGGCTGTGAATGCCCGATACCTCGGAAACGATCAGGTCGCGCTGGGTGTTGCCTTCGGTGTAGGTGGTCATTTAGGCCCCCTTCTTCTTGAGTTCGGCCGCCACGAAATTCGAGAAGCTGGCCTTGGGCTGCGGCGGCGCGGCGGCTCCGGGCGCGGCCGGGTCGGCCAGGGCATTGACCAGGGCTTGCACCACCGGCGGCGTGGCCGGGGCGGCCGGCGGCGCAGACGGCGCAACCGGCGCGGCGGCTTTCAACCGGCCGGCCACACCGGCATACTGGGACAGGGACAAGCCGAGACTGCCGGCATGGGCCACGGCCTCGGTCAGGGTCTTGGCCGCTTCCGGGCCGACAAGCGCGCCGGCCAGGGCGATCATGCCGGCGGCCTCATTGGCGGCCTCGCCCTGGCCGGGCTGGACGGCGGGCTGTTGCGGGGCGGGGGCGGCCGGAGCGGCCACCGGAGAGGAGGGGACGGCGGGCGGGGTCGCGGCGGTCGTTCCCCCGCCGCTTCCCGGCTGCTGCGCAAGGGTCATAGCGGTCTCCTTGGCGTTGATGAGGTTGCCGGCGAGGGGCCATCCTCCCCGTCGTCTTCGTGTTCGGCGTCGTCGTCGCTCTCCACGCCCAGCACGTCCATGGCCCGGGTGCGGGAAAAGCCCTGGAACAGCACGTTGGCTTCGCCGAGCATCCAGTGGATGGCCTCCTCGATCATCTTGGGATCGCCGCGTACCAGGTCGACGAGCTCGGGAAGCCGAGAATAGATCCACTGTTTGAGGCCGGCGCGGTAAGTGGACACGGCCGCGACGAGCACCATATCCACTTCCTCACGGGGGATCAGCTCGCCGCGCTCTTTTTCCAGGCGCAGGGTTTGCCGTTCCCGCTTTTGCCGGGCCAGCAGCAATTCCTCTTCCTGGAGCTCGCGTTTGAGCTTGAGCATCCCGTCCGTGTCCGCCTCGGGCGCGGCGTCGGCCGCGGCCAGGTACAGGGCGGCGTAAGCGTCGGCGTCGGTCTTGAGCACCGAGCCATCGGGCTGGCGCTTGAGGAGCTTTTTATCCTTGTCCTTGTAGAGCTTGGATTTCCCGATTTTCCAGCCGGCGGCGACAAGGTAGTTTTCCACGGCCTTGAGGTTCGGGAACGCCTCGGTCGATCCGCCGGCCTTGGCCGTGTCCAAGCGCGCCAGCTCGGCGTCCAAAGCGGCCTTGGCTTTGCCGAAAGCGGCCAGATTGTCGGTCGAGGGATCAGCCTTGACCCGCCCCCGCGCCCGCTCCTTGGCCTCGACCAAAAACTCTAGGTCCTCGGCCGCGCTGGCTCCGGCCCGGGCCAGGATGTCCGCCGCTTCCGCCATTTACGCCGCCTCCCTCGCCCGCCGCGCATCCACCTCGCAGCGGCGCAGCAGATTGACCAGTTCGCGGTGTTCGAAGGGCACGGCCGCCAAGGTGGCCGTGGACAGAGCCGCGCGGATAACGGCCACGGCGTTGGCATGGCGGCCGATCTGCCACCACAGAGAGGCGGCGGACAGACCGAGTATGGCCCGGGTCGGCTCGCTGGCCGCCTCGGTCGGGAGCTGGCCGAAGGCTTTTTGCTCCAGGGCAGCCGCGACGAAATGCCAGGTTTCTCCCCGGCCGCCATCTTCTGCCAGTTGCTCGCCGAAGGACGCCGCAAGCATGGCGTCTTGGTGCAGGGCGTGGACGGTCATGCGACCGCCCTGCCTTCGCCGGCCGCTGCCAGCAGTTGTTCCATCGCCTCCAGCGCCCGGCCGGCCACCACGCCGACATGGGCGAATTCGCGGCGCACCTCGGCCAGGGCCAGGCCTTCGTCGCGGTGGTCGTTGGCGGCTTGCATGGCTTTCATGCCGGCCACGCCGACCTCTTGGAGCTCCTCGCCCAGGGTGCAGCCCATGCCGTCGACGGTGGCCGGGAACGTGGGATGCTTGACCAGAGCCTTGCGGTATTCGGCCAGGATCAAGACAAACCCGGGCGGCAGATCGCCGGCAACGGCCTCCAGCTGGCGGCGCAAAGCGCGGTTGACCTCGACGAGCTCCGTATTGCGGGCCTGCAACTGGGTGACGAGGGTGGATTTTGGATCGGTCATGCGGTTTTCCTCTCCTGTCCTGTCGCGCCGTGCTCCACGATCTCCACCGGTCCGAGCAGGCCGGTTTCGCGTTCGATGCGGCGTTTCGCCATGCGGCAGTTTTCCGGGTTGAGTTCGATGCCCACAAAGCCGCGCCCGAGGCGTCGGGCGACCAGACCAGTGGTGCCGGCCCCGAAAAACGGGTCAAGCACGATGCCGTCGGCCGGGCAGCCGGCCTTCAGGCACGGTTCGACCAGGGCCGGGGGAAAGGTGGCGTAGTGCGCCTCCGGGAAGGGATGCGTGGGGATGGTCCAGACGGACCGGCGATTGCGGGTGCCGGCAACGCCCTCGACGTATTGCGGCGTGCTGCGGCCTTCACGGTGGACGCTGCCGTGCGGGCCGGGCTTGGTATCCCAGCCGCCGGGGACCTTGGTGCGTCCGGGCCGGTGCTGGCTGGCTGATTGGCCCGGCCGCGACGGCTCGGCCACCGGCCGGGAGAAGGAAACGCTGTATGGGGATTGCGGCCGCGCGCCGTCAGCCAGGGCGGCGGTTGGTTCCTGCATGGCCGAGGCGTCCCAAAAGTAACGCGGCGATTTGGCCAACAGGAACAGGTATTCATGGGCCACGGTCGGTCGGTCCTTGACGCTGGACGGCATGGGGTTGGGCTTGTGCCAGATGATGTCCGAGCGCAGGAACCAGCCGTCGGCTTGCAGGGCCAGGGCCAGACGCCAGGGCTGACCGACGAGGTCCTTGGGTTTGAGGCCGTCCGGCGGCGCGCACCTGGCCGGATTCGCCGGGCCGCCAGCCTTCCCCCTAGCGTGGGCCGACAAGGCGCTGGCCGCGTAGCTGTCCCCCATGTTCACCCAGGCCGTGCCGTCCGCGCGCAGCACCCGCCGCGCCTCGCGGAACACAGCCGTCAGCCGGCAGACGAAACAGTCGCCGCAAGGCTGGCCCGTGGCCCAGCCCAGGCAATCCACGCGATCCTCCAGCCCGTACTGGCCGGCCACGCCGTAATCCCGCAGCCTCCAGTACGGCGGCGAGGTGACCAGGCAATGGACGGACTCGTCCGGCAGCGTGCGCAGGACGGCCAGGGCGTCGCCGTGGTGGATGACGGAGGTCATGCCGCCTCCTTGACGTAGGCCCGGACAAACGCCAGGACGTGCTCGTTGATCGGGACCACCAGCCGGCTCGGGGCCGTCCGCTCCACGGGCAACCCGGCCCCGCGCACCACGCGCAGGATGCTTTTGGTCAGTGCCGGCGCGCCGGACACGGCCCGGTAATGCCGCAACAGCACCACCTCCGGCACCACGCCGTCGCGGCGGGTCCGCATGGCCGAGGCTAGCGCCAGGGCCAGCGCCTCGTGGCGCGTGCGCTTGCCGTGGCGCTTGGGCTCGGCCTCCGCGACCTTTTCCAGGGCAGCCGCCCGCCTGGACACGACCAGCCCGGCCAGCCGCGAGGCCAGCGCGGCGTTGACCGTATCGTCGCCGCCCCAAGCGATGAGCGCCACGGGCGCAAAACACGTCAGGCACACGCCGCGCGGCGGCGACGCGGCCGCACGGTCGAGGCAGCGCCCCTTGTCCGTCACGCCCAGCCCGGCCGGGCAGCTAATGGCGATGGTCATGGCCGTTCCCCTTGTCCTGTTGCCGCGCCGCAGGCGCGTACCTTCCACTGTCTTTCCCCTGTCGCCGCGCCGGCAGGCGCATACCGCTCATCTTCCGCCACACGGCCGCACCACGACCGGCGCATCGGGCCAATCCCACGCCAGCCACAAATCGTGCGCCTCGCCCCAAAACAGTTCCCCAATCCGGCGCGCTAGCGACGGATTGGCCCGCCGCCACCCTTCGTCCATGCGCAGGACGACGCCGTCACGCTCCGGCCCGTCGCCCTCTTCCCGGACGCGCCCCCCCCCTGCCGGATAAGACGAAAGCAGGCCTAAAAGGCTAAAGTACGCGGCGCGCCCCGGGTAGTCCGGCGGCGTCTCGTCCCAGCGCATGGACAGCTCCTGGTCGGAAAAGTCCAGCCCCGGGATGTCCTCGGGATAGCCGCTGCGCGGCTGGGCCGTCTGGCTGGCCGTCACGGCTTGCGGATCGGCCTGGCGGTGGGCGTCCTGGCCCTGGGCCGGGGGCGGCGAGGTGGTCGCGGACTGCCGGCGGCGCAGATCGGCGGCAAGACGCAGGCGCACATGGGCGGGCAGACCGGCCTCGACCCAGGCGCGCACGTCAAAGCCGGCCTGGCCCACGGCGTCGCCGACGTCCTTGCCGAACTCGGGCGGCGACGGCCAGCGCACGGCGAGAGGATAGGCTTCGGACCAGCACCAGGCCGGCCGGGGCGGCTGGCCGTCCTTGGTCTGGCGCAAGCTCCAGTCCCAGGCGGCCCGGCCGGCGTGGTCGAAATCCAGGGCCACCAGAATGATGTCGGCCCGGGACAGGATGGCATGGGCGGCGGCGTCGGGATGGTTGGAGGCCGAGCCCGTGCCCACGGCGCCCACGCCCAGGTCGCGCACCTTGCCCCAGATCATGGCCGCGTCGCGCTCGGTCTCCACCACCACCCAGGCCCGGCAGCGGGGCCGGCCGTAGAGGTACATGCGCTTCCCGCCGCCGGGCACGTGGTAGTACCGCAAGTTGCGCACCATCTCCGGGCCGCGCTCGGGATGGGCCCGGCGCACCTTCAGGCGCGCGGCCAGGCCGCCGACGTAAAACGGCAGCACCAGCCCTTCGGGAAGCCAGAGTTTTTTCGGCGTGCCGTCGGCCTTGAGTTCCTCCGGCAGGCCCCAGTCGGCGCGCTTGACGTAGCGGTCGCGGTCGTTGAAGCCGATGCGGCACTTGGCCGCCGTGTCCGGGTCGATGCCCCAGGCGGCGAGCTGGGCCAGCACCGACGGCGTGGCGGCCAGCCGCTCGGCGCAGCGGACCACGAAGGCCTCGGCCTGCTGCGACCAGAGCGGATGCGGCATTTCCTCGTCCCTGGGCTCCCAGGCCGGGGCCTGGCGCGGGGCTGCTTCGGCCGGCTTGGCGGCCCGGGCCGGCAGCTCGCGGCCGGCGGCGAAGCGCTCCTTGAAGGCCCGAAAACCGTCAGCGGAATTTTGGGGATAGCCGGCCACGGCGCAGAACAGGCCCAGCAGATCCTCGGAGGCCCGGCAGGAGAAGCAGTACGCGTGGTCCTTTTCCGGCTCATAGAAGAACGAGCCGCCCACCGACCCTTCGCGGTGGAACGGGCAGGCCGCCCAGAGCTTGCCGCCCCGGCCGCCCTTCTCGTCCACGTCGGAGAGCAGCGACACCGCGATGTCGCGCCGCTGCGCTTCGTCAAACCACTCCATTGCCACGCCCATGATCCTGCCCCTTAGCCCTTGGCGGTTTTGGCCTTAGCCAATTGCTTGCCGATGTATTCAATAATTACGGCTATTTGCACTTTGGCACTTAGCCCTTTAGCCCTTTTGCCCCTCTACTTGTCCCACACACGTAAAAAATCCTTTCTCGTTTGCTTTTTTCTTCGCGTTACGCGAAGTAAAAAAGGGCTAAAGGGCTAAGAGAATGTATATAAGCGCACATGTTAATTGCCTTTTTTGCCTTAGCCCTTTTCTACGGAAGGCCTAAAAATGGCTAACAAGGGCTAAAACGGAACCGAGTTCTCGGCGGAAGACTTGTCGCTTTGCCGACACTCTTCCTTGATGCGCAGGCCCTTGTAGTATGTCACGTTGCTGTCAATGACTTCGAGCCCAGGCCGTTTGCGTAGATCCTGTCCCAGCGCCTTGATGCTCCAGACGGCTTTTTCGGTCATCATCTGTTCTTCCATGCACCACTTTCTAAACGCCGTGTAGATGACTTTCATGCGCTCTTTGTTGTCCGTGTCCGGCACGGTGCATTCGCGCAAGAAGCTTCCGACCAAGTCTTCACCGGCCCGGTAACGGTTTGTTTCGCGCACTACGCTTTCCGGGGGCGGCGGCATGTCGCCGCGCTTGATGGCCTTCATGGCGCAGCGCACGATATAGGAGAGGATGCCCGGCGATTCTTCCGTGAGGATCTTGTCCACTTCGGTGCGGGGCCTGGCGTGGTAGATATGGCGAGCGGGATCTTCCGGGCCCAGGGCCGGGTTGACGAACTTGGAGCCGAACAGGAGGAGCTTGAGGCGGCGGTAAAAGGCTTCGTCGTTGCCGGCCGCCTTGGGCAGGTCGTTACTGTGCAGGATGAGCGTGAGCTCCGGCACGAACTCCACGATGTCGGCCGCGTTGATGCCGCGCGCCTCCATGCGGTCGCCGCCGGAGCAGATCGACTTGATCTTGCCCATGGCGAATCGGTGCTTGGCCTCGGCCTCGCTGGTGACGGCCATGCGCAGGCCGCGCAGCTTGAGCATGGCCGGAGACGGGCCGTCTGCCGAGCGCATGAACTTTTCTTCGAGCAGCATCTCGACCTTGATGGAGCCGGCGAATTCGCCAAGGATCTTCATGAGCCATTCGAAGATGACCGACTTGCCGTTGTCGCCGCCCGGGCCGTAGGCGCAAAAGAAATCCTTGGTCTGGATGCCCGTGGCCGCGAAGCCGACCATGTATTCGAAGTAGTCGATGAGGTCGTCCTGATTTCCCAGAGCCTTATGAATGGTTTCCATCCAGAACGGGGCATCTTCCTGGAGACCCAGAAAGGGCGCGGTGGCCGCTTTGTTGAAATACTGCGTCGGGTCCGGCTTGATGGCCTTGCCGGTTTCGAGGTCCACCACGGTGTTGAGCGCCGGGAGCAGCGTCGGGTGTTTGTTCCACTGGTCGCCGGATATGCCCAGGGAGCCGCCGCCGGAAGTGGCGACCTCCCAGATCTTGCGCACGCGGGTGACGTCGCGGCAGGCGTTGACGCGCTTGGCCCAGGCCTCGGCCCGCTTGATGGCTTTCTTGCCGTCTGGATCGGAGGGATCGGCCTCCCTGGCCACGGCGCGGTGAAAGGCCTCGCGCATGGCGTAGAGATCGGCCACGCCAAAAAGCGCCTTGCGCCAGTCGCAATTCTTGTCGCGGAACCAGTGGGTGCAATTGAAACGATAGGGGCGCTGGTCCACGTTGTCGTAGCAGAACTTGCCCCGCATGAGCTTCATGGCCAGGATGCCGTCGCCGACCTGGTTGTAGCGGAAGCATTTTTCGACGTCGTCGACGGTGACGCCGTCGAAAAGCTCGGTGGTGTCCGGCGGCGCGTTGTCGGGCTCGGGATCGACCGGCCGCATGGCTGCTTCTTCAGCGGCCGCCGCCTGGACGCGCGCCCGGATGGCCGCCTGATCGGAGAGGGTGGGATCGTCGGCGGTCATGGCCGACACACCGTGTTACGCGACTCGAAATTTATGTCACAGACGAGGCTTTTCCATTTTTCCACGCCATTTTTTCCACCCCACAGTGCCGACCACCGGGTTGTTTTTGACCCCTGACGTCCGGCCTCGGGGAAGGACCCGCGAGGTCGGGGTCGGCGACACGACGTCACACGGCTGGCGCGACTCAATGACACGCTCGGCGCGCAGATACAGGGACATCTGGCGGGCAGGCTTGCTACCTTGGGGGGCGCGGGGGGATGAGAGCAGAAGCTGCCCCGGGCAGATGGGGCCGCCTGCGAAGCAGGCATTAAATAGTCATCAAGGCCATACAGACCAGTACTACCACATGCCGATTGACCAGAAAAAAATAACCTTATATCAAGCGCTAGAACAGCCTGATACCCCGCAATACTAAATGGACAAATAGGCCTCCGGAGCCAAAGGCCGTAGGTTCGAATCCTACATTGCCCACCAAGAAATTCAGGCGGTTAGATGTAAAATCTAACCGCCTTTTTCTTTTGCGGCAAGAAAGCGACAACGATGTTGCCCGACGACCCGTACCACCTCCATCGCGAGATGACCACATCCTGAGAACCAGCCCCCTGATTCAACCAAACTGACAGAGAACACCACAAAAAGCCACGTCACTCCGGCAACGTAATCCCGTATTTATGCCATTGCGCCGTCACTCGTTTCTGTATATCTGGATCGTTGCATCGCACAGGCACGGACT
>JAEZEM010000371.1 GCA_023417745.1 Pseudomonadota bacterium | reverse complement strand
GCCGGCGTCGATGACGTCGTCGAGAACGATGATGTCGGCCATGGACGTTATGCCTCCGTAGCGTTGGCGGGCAGGCCGCCGCCGAGGGTTTCTTCGTGGTCAAGGGGCAGGTCGACGACGAAGACCGTGCCCGGACGGTCTTCGTCCGGGGCGTCGAGGACGTCGAAAAAGCCTTCCGGGGCCGGGGTCTCGACCCGGATGGAGCCGCCGTGGTCCTTGATGATGCCAAATGACACGGAAAGCCCCAGGCCCGTGCCCTGGCCCACGGGCTTGGTGGTGAAAAAGGGGTCGAAGATGCGCCCGACGTTGTCCGGGCTGATGCCTGGTCCGTCGTCGGCGAACCAGGCCGTGACCTTTTGCTCGTGGGCGAAAAGGCGCGAACGTACGAGCAGCGTGCCGCCTCGGCCGCCCAGGGCGTCGCTGGCGTTGGAGAGCAGGTTGATCCAGACCTGTTTGAGCTTTTCGGGATCGCCGTAGATGATGGGCATGCGTTCGTCGAGGTCCGTGGCGATGACGATCTTTTCCAGGGACAGGGCGTGGCGCACCAGGGTGATGGCTTCCATGAGGGAGTTGTTGAAGCACATTTCGATCTTGGCGCTTTCGGCCTGGCGCGAAAACCCGAGCAGGTCGGCCACGATCTTGCGGCAGACCTTGGCCTGCTTCTCAATGGTCCGCAGATCGGCCTGGATCTGGCCGCCTTCGGGCACGTCTTCCTGGAGGAGCTGGGAATAGCCGAGGATGACGCCCAGGGGGGTGTTTATTTCGTGGGCCACGCCGCCGGCCAGTTTGCCCAGCGACTCCATCTTCTGGGACTGGATGAGCTGCTCCTGGAACTGCTTGAGCTGGGTGACGTCGCGGGCGGTGCGCAACAGGCCAATGACCCGGCCCGAGGCGTCGACCACGGGCACGCGCACCACGTGGAACCAGATGGGCGAACCGCCCCGGCGCAGGCAGACCTCGCGGTCGCTTGGCCGGCCGGCCGCCAGCACGCGGCTATTTTCCTCGTGCATGGCCTCGCCCTCGTCCTCGGGGAAGACGTCGCGGTCGCTGGTCCCGACAATGGCTTCGCTGGTCAGGCTCAGGAAATTGGCAAAGGCCCTGTTGACGGCCAGGTAATGGGCGTTTTCATCGACCAGGCAGACAAGATCCGGGGTGGCGTCGAGGATGGTGCGCAGCAGCCTCTCCTGGCGCGACAGCACACGTTCGGCCCGGCGCAGCTCGTCGAGGTGGGATTTGAGCGACACGGCCATGATGTCGAAGGTTTCGGCCAGATCCTGGATCTCGTCGCCTTTTTGTTCGCGGTAGACCAGGCAGTCCCGGCAGGACTCCGGGCCTTCGCCGCGCTGGTCCGGGGCGGCGGTGAGCCAGCAACGGCTGGCCCGGTCGCCATGGGCCGGGCAGCGGCTGTTGTCGCAGGACAGGATTTCGGAGCAGGACCTGGCGGCCACCGATCCGGCCCGATGGTCGAGATTGCCCTTGACCACCTCTTCGGCGTGGCGCTTGAGGCGGTTGATGCGTTCGGTGACGCGCCGGGCAAACAGTGTGGACGGGGCCAGGGCGGCCACCATGGCGGCGGCGGAATAAAAGACGATCATGAGCGCCAGCCGGTCGGCGGCAGCCTCGGCCTTGGTGCGCGACAGGCCTATGCGGGCCGTGCCGAAGGGCGTGCCGACAATGGTCACCGGGGCGGCGAAGTCGTCGATGAATTCCCGGCCGGTGTCCAGGAGCCGGATGTGGGGCTTGGGGCCGGCCGGGGCGTTGACCTCGGCCAGTTCCACGGGAAAGCCGCCGCTGAAGGTGTGGACCAGCACGCCGCCTTGGCGGTCGAGGATGAAGGCGTAGCTGATGTCGTCGACCTTCCTCAGCTCATCGACCATGTTCTTCATGCGCAAAAGGTCCATGGAGAGCATGGCGTCGGAGACCCGCATGGCCAGGTTTTCCGACAGGACCAACCCGCGCTTGCGGGTTTCGGTTTGCAGGGATTCGGCGGCGGCCCGCCAGGTGAGATAGGCCAGGGGGATGGCGATCAGCCCGACGATGAGCACGATGCCGCAGTTGATTTTCGTGCGAAAGCTTAAAGCCGAAAGGCGGGGGATCATTCCTCGCCTCCGGGCAGGGCGTCGAGGCCAAGGGTTTCGGCCAGGCGGCGCACGGAGTCGTAGTCGGCGTCCACGGCGGGGATGATGCCGCGCATGCCGGCGGCGGACAGGATGACGGCGTCGTCGGGGCGGTTGTAGCGCAGGGCGAACATGGCCCGGGCGAGCTTTTCGACGATTTCGGGCGAGAAGCCGGCCCGGGCGCAGTAGACCCAGCCGGGATAGGACTTGCTTTCGGCCAGGACGCGAATTTGCGCCAAATCGATGCGACCGCGCAGGATCTCCAGAGTGCCGTCGCGCACCGAGCCGATGTCGCAGGCTCCGGCGAAAACGGCCAAAACGACCTTTTCCTGTTTGCCGCCCGGTCCCGGGGCAAAGGAAATCTCGGCGAAGTCCGAGCGGCGGATGCCGTTGTCGAAAAATTCGCCCAGGGCGTAGATGTAGCCGCCGGCCGAGGACGGGTCCACGGCCATCCAGCGTTTGCCCCGGCAGTCGGCCAAGGTTTTGAGCGTCTTGTTGTCGCGGCGGCAGATGATCTGGCTTTTGAAGTCGGGCTTGCCCGAGGGTTCGATGATGCGGGCAAAGGCCTTGGCTCCGGCGGCAGCCATACGGATGTAGGCGAAAGGATTGGAAAAAGAAATGTCGATCTCGCCGCGTTCGACCATGCGCACGTGTTCCTCGAAAGTGTCGGGAAAGACCTGGCGCAGGGGGATGCCGGTGGCCCGGCTGATGTAGTCCAGGAGCAGGCGGTGGCGTTCGTAGGAGACGGTGTGGGCGTACTGGGGGAGGTAGGCGTAGGTGACGGCCCGGGGCAGCTGACGCAGCACGGGTTCCTCCCGGCGGGACAGGTCCACGCGCACGGCGTCCTCGTCCCGGCCGCAGGCGGCCAGAAGCGGCAGGCAGAGCCCTGCCAGCAAAACGTCGCGTCGCCGCATGCATTCCCCTCCCGGACGGGGAGGATACGTCAGTTCGGCCCGGGAGGAAAGCGGGTCGTTACGACCCGCTTGGAGCGCGGCGGGCGGCCCGGGCGCGGCCCAGACGGGCCAGGCCCCACTGGGCGGCCAGATAGACGGGGATGAAAAAGACGGCCGGCCCGGCGGACTCGCCGACAAACGGCAGGGGGACGCCGGAAAAGCGCCAGCTGGCCCAGGCCAGGACCATGAGCGCCGGCCAGATGAGCGCGGCGGCCCGGCCGGCGGCCAGGGCCATGGCGTTGCCGTAGGCCTCCTGGGCCAGATGGTTGGCGGCCAGATAGGTTTCGCGGTCCTTGACGGCCAGGGCCGAGAAGGAAGTGTCCTGGTGGCGCTTTATTTCCGCTTCCTGGCGGGTTCTCTTGGTCCGCTGGACCCGGTCCACGGCGGCGGCGCAGGCCCGGCCCAGCAGCGCCGCGCCCAGGGCCGTGGCCAGGATGCCGCAGGCAAAACCGGCCCGGGAGTCGTCCACCAGCCGAAACGGGGCGATCAAGACGGCGTCGAGGCCGAGAAAGGCGCGCAGCAACAAGTCGTTCATAGGCAAAAAAGCTCCCCGCCCCAGGTAGCCGGGACGGGGAGCCGTGTCCAGGGAGTCCGAGAGGTTTCTAC
>JAEZEM010000357.1 GCA_023417745.1 Pseudomonadota bacterium | reverse complement strand
GCCATGGGCCTCAAGGCCGGCGCCAAGGTCAAGGCCATGGTCAAGGCCTCCAGCGTCATGATCGTCGCCGAGTAACCGATACCCACTCTTTTCAGGAGAAAAATCATGAAAGTCAGCGCCCGCAATCTCATCCCCGGCACCGTGAAGAAGGTCACCATCGGTCTGGTCAACGCCGAAGTCGTCATCGAAGCCGCCCCCGGCGTCGAGATCGTTTCGGTCATCACCAAGGAATCCGCCGAGAACATGGGCCTCAAGGCCGGGGCCAAGGTCCACGCCATGGTCAAGGCTTCCAGCGTCATGGTCGTCGTCGACTAGTTTTTTCCGCTGCAAATGGCGAACGCCCGGCCACGCATGTCGCGTGCCGGGCGTTCGACGTTTTGGGGGCTTGCCTTTCGCCCTCCTTGGTCCCTTTAATCAAACGTCTTGCCGTACGGGGTCGTGGTCGGCGCATAGGAAACGCCTTGCCGGGTGGCGGCATAGCGGTGGGTGGAATAGCGGCCGAACCGCAGATCGCCGTCCTCGCCCTGCTTCCAGCTGCGGCTTTCCTCCTGGTAGGCGTCGATGCCGATAAACGACTTGGAACCGGACTTCTCGGCGCAGCCAAAAAGCGCGCACAAGGCCAGCGCCATAAGCAACAATCGCATCATCCCTCCCCGGGAACCCGCGTTCCCGGCGTGCACGCGCGATTTGTCGCGTTTCGCCGGCCCAATCAGGTTCGTTTCTAAGTTTGCTGCAACAAATATGGGCGAAGCACGCGTCACGCCCCTTAAAAAATACGAGAGTATTTTTTAAGAACACTGAACAGTTTTAGCCTGTTGCCCACGAAAAACCATATGCGCTTTTCGTGGTCGCGAGACTAGATCCCCGCGCCGTCGCAGATGATCACCCCGCCCGAGCCTTGCTGGGCGATGCGCGCCCCGGCCGGCACGTCGTCGACGACCCACACGTTGCCGCCAACAACCGCGCCCTTGCCGATGGTGATGCGCCCCAGCACCGTGGCCCCGGAATAAACCACCACGTCGTCTTCCACAATAGGATGGCGGGCGATGCCCTTGACCAGCATCCCTTCCTCGTCTTTCGGGAAACTCTTGGCCCCCAGGGTCACGCCCTGGTACAGCCGCACGTTGTCGCCGATGATGCAGGTTTCGCCGATGACCGTGCCGGTGCCGTGGTCAATGAAAAACCTCCGGCCGATGGTGGCCCCGGGGTGGATGTCGATGCCGGTACGGGAATGGGCCATCTCGGAGATGATGCGCGGGATGAGGTCCACGCCGAGCTTGTGCAGTTCGTGGGCCACCCGGTGGTGCGTGAGCGCCGTCAGGCTCGGATAGCAGAAGATGGTCTCGCCGGGCGAACGCGAGGCCGGGTCGCCCTCAAAGGCGGCCTGGGCGTCCTCGGCCAGGGCCCCGCGGATGTCGGGCAGGCGCATGAGGAAATCGCCGACCAGCTTTTCGGCCCGCTCCTGGCAGTCCTGGCAGGTGCCAGCCCGATCTATCTCACAAAAAAAACAGTGCCCCCGCCGCACCTGATAGACCAGGAGCCGATGCACCGCGTCGAGGCTGGCGCCGATGTGAAAGCGCATGTTCTCCGGCGAGACGTCGGAATGGCCGAAATAGCCGGGAAAAAGGATGCCCCGCAGGCGTTCCATGACCTCTTCCAACACCGGAACCGAAGGCATGGGTTCGTCGTGGAGCGGGCGATGGTACACCTTCTCGTAGGAGGCCTCCTCGCACAACATCTCGGTCACCCACTCCACCGGCGTGCGCCGGCGCGGCCGAGGCAACGGGAACTTGGCGTCGGTCATCAGACCCCCTCGCTGAAAAGCGGCGTGGAGAGATAGCGCTCTCCCGTGTCGCAGACAATAAAAACAATCACCTTGCCGGTGTTTTCCGGTCGACGGGCGAGCTCCAGAGCGGCATAGGCGTTGGCCCCGGAGGAAATGCCGCACAAGATGCCTTCCTCGCGCAAAAGCCGCCGGGCCGTGGCCAGGGCGTCCTCATTGGCCACGGTCACCACCTCGTCCACCACGCTGCGGTCCAGCACCTCGGGCACGAAACCCGCGCCGATGCCCTGGATGGCGTGGGGCCCGGGCTTGCCGCCCGACAAGACCGGACTGGCAGCCGGCTCCACGGCAATGGCTTTAAGACTCGGCTTTCTGGCCTTGAGCGACCGGCCGACGCCGGTCAGGGTGCCGCCCGTGCCGACGCCGGCCACAAAAATATCCACCTGCCCGTCGGTATCGGCCCAGATCTCCGGCCCGGTGGTCAGGGCGTGGACCTCCGGGTTGGCCGGATTGGCGAACTGCATGGGCATGAACGCCCCAGGCAGCTCGGCCACAAGCTCCCTGGCCCGCTCCACCGCCCCGGTCATGCCCTTGGCCGCCGGGGTCAGCACCAACTGCGCCCCAAAGCCCTTTAAAAGCGTGCGCCGCTCCAGACTCATGGACTCCGGCATGGTCAAAATGAGCTTATAGCCGCGCACGGCGCACATAAAGGCCAACCCGATGCCGGTGTTGCCCGAGGTCGGCTCCACAATGACCGCGCCCGGAGCGATCTTGCCCTCCCGCTCGGCCGCCTCAATCATAGCCACGCCGATGCGGTCCTTGACCGACGAACAGGGATTAAACGACTCCAGCTTGGCCGCCACCCGGGCCGGGCAGCCCTCGGCCATCCGGGTCAACCACACCATGGGTGTTTTGCCCACCAACTCCAGCATATTGTTTGCAATTCGCATGGCCACTCCCGTTAACCGGGCTCTGCCCGGACCCGCCGGGGGGGGGATAATCCCCCCCGGCCCCCCTTGCCTGGGTGCGCTGTCGTGGCGCACCCAATCAATGGGATGCAGAGACGATCAT
>JAEZEM010000336.1 GCA_023417745.1 Pseudomonadota bacterium | reverse complement strand
CCCAGGGCATGGATGAAGCGGCCGGTGAATTCCGTGTAGGGCCGGCCGGTGCCCTGGCACAGGGCGAGATATTCCGGGCCGGACTCCCAGCGCACGGCGTCGAAGGTCTGGGCCATGTGGTCCAGGGCCTGGTCCCAACTGATGGGCTCGAAGCGTCCGGAGCCGCGCGGCCCGGCCCGGCGAAGGGGCGTGCGCAGGCGGTCGGGGTGGTTGGCCTGTTCGATGGCGGCCGCGCCCTTGGGGCAGAGGTAGCCTCGGCTGGTGGGGCTGTCCGGGTCGCCGGTCACCTTGACGGGGCGGCCGTTGGCGTCGCGGTGGACGAGCACCTGGCACACGCCGTGGCAGCCACGGCAGGAGGTGCGAAGGGGCGGATACGCAGCCATGGTCGCCTCCCGGAACACGATTATCGCTTGATGCGTGTTCCTTCGGTGTGGCGGCAAAGCCGCGCCCCGTCAAGGCCGGCCGGTCAAACGTCAAACGCCCGAAGCGCGCCGGACGGGCCGGGCGCTTCGGGCGTTTTCAAGGCCTAGGGCGCTGCTTAGGACAGGGCCTCGTAGACCTTGCCCACGAGCTGTTCGGACGGGGTGAGCGTCTTGTCGCCGGGGGTCCACTTGGCCGGGCAGGCCTCGGCCGGGTGCTCGCGCAGGTAGACGTTGGCCTGGCACTTGCGCAGCAGCTCGTCGGCGTTGCGGCCGACGTTGTAGAAGTTGATCTCCTTGGAGACCAGCACGCCGTCGGGGTTGATGATGAACGTGCCGCGCAGGGCCAGTCCCGACTCTTCGTCATAGACGCCGAAGTAGCGGGCGACCTTGCCGGTGGGGTCGGCGGCCATCTTGTACTTGACGTTTTCCAGCAGCTTCTCGCTGTTGCGCCAGGCCAGATGGGCGAATTCCGTGTCCGTGGAGACGGAGAAGACTTCGACGCCGAGCTTCTTGAGTTCCTCGTGCTTGGTGGCCAGATCGGCCAGCTCGGTGGGGCACACGAAGGTGAAGTCGGCCGGGTAGAAGAACAGGATCACCCATTTGCCGTCTTCCATGAGCTTTTCCATGTCCATCTCGCCGAAAAAGCCTTCTTCCGGGTCATAGACTTTCAGGGAAAAGTCCACCACCGGCTGGCCCACGGAAGCCTCGGGGATCTCGGTGCAGCATTCGTCGTATTCTTCGTGGTCGTGATCGTGCATGGGTACGTCCTCTTTGGTTTTTTTGGGGGATGGGAACCGTATCCGAATCCCGCTCTTACAGGTTATGGCCCGGCCGGCGACAAAAGGCAAGCTGGTTTGCCCAACACTCGCCCCAAAACCGTCCGGGCTTGCCGGCTGGACAAGGGTGTCTCGACCGGCTAATTTCCAAAAATATCCGTGTTGGGGCCGCGCGCCAGGGAGGAACCATGCCGCATCGCCATACTTTTTGCCTCGTTGCCGTGCTTTGCCTCAGTCTTGGCCTGGTCGCGGCGGCCGGGGCCGATTCCGGCGTCAAGACCGGCAAGGTCGATCCTTTTGGCGGCTGCTGCGTGGCCCAGGTGCAGATGACCGGCGTGTCCACCTGGAACGTCACCTGCGGCTCGTGCGCCACCAACCCCGGCGTCTACGCCATCGCCCAACCGGACCCGGAAAAGCTTGTGTTCACCGGTCCCGGCGGCATCACCGCCGACAGCCGCTACGACGCCGCCTACGCCGTCTGCAACTGCCCGTCCCAGGCCCCACGCCGGGCGTTTGAAAAAGAGATGCGCACCTTCGACGGCAACTAACGCCTTCCGGCCGTCCCATGGGCCTGTCCGCACGCACTCCCCTTTGTCATGTTCTCAGGCCTAGCTGGCGCGGCTTGGCCGTGTCCTTTGGCCGGCGACATCTAGCTACGGCCAGCCCCCGGCCTGGCGTCCAAACTCGCGCCACGGCCGGGGCGACAATGTTTTCCGTGACGGCTCCCGACCGCCGGGCCGGGCAAGGCGACGCCGAAGGCCGTTCGCCGCGCCGGTGCCCTCATGACCGCCTCGCCCCAACAAGGGGCGTCCAGGGAGCTTTGCCCGGCCCGTCCGCAGAGGCCAACGCGGCCAACGCGGAGAGAAATAGTCCAAGTGGACGGGAATGGCAATAGGAATGATTCTTGTTATCAAAACATAAGAGGAGAAAAGCGATGGCGGCGACAAGAAGCGCGATGACGCGGGGACTGGCCCTGGGCGGCCTGCTGCTGGCGATGCTGGTGCTTGGCGGATGTCTGGGCGGCAAGACGGCGTCCGGTCCGGTGGACCCGGCCAGCGTTTACAGGGTGTCTGCGCCCCTGGCCAACCTGCTGGCCTGTCCAAGCCTGACCTGCAACGTGCTCGAAGACCTGCATGAGGGCGACCGGATGTCGGTGACGTCCGTGATTCCCGGCGGCTGGCTGGAAGTGCGGGCACTTTCGTCGGGCCAACAGGGTTTCCTGTTGGCCCGGTTGTTGGCCCGGCCGTGATCATCCGGAAGCTTGTTATGTGATAATTCGAACGTGACGCCTCCTTTCAGCAGAAAATTCGCGTTTACAGGCGAGATATGCTTTCCAGGGAGGATAATTTTCCTTATAATGAAGTCATCATTTTGTAATGAGCTCGTGCGAAATTTCACGACAGGCGTTTCCCGGGGATGACCCCAGGGCGGGCCAGGAGGTGTGTATGCGGCTGACCTTCACTGGAAAGATCATTGCCTTGCTGCTCTTTACCGTGATCCTGCTGACCCTGGCCACCTCGCTCACCGTGCACTATTACCTGTCCGACGGGCTCAACCGCATGAGCCAAAACGAGATTGACACCAAGGCCGACGCCGTCAACGCCATGCTCAAGGAGGCCAGCAGCGAGGTCAAGGGCGTCACCTACCTCCTGGCCACCCGGCCCGATATTGCCAGCGCCATTGTGGCCAAGGACAAGGCCGCGCTGGTCAAGATCGCCAAGGACGCCCAGCGGGAACTGCGCATCGAATTCGTCACCATCGCCGACACCGAAGGCAAGGTGGTGGCTCGGGGGCACTCCGACCAGTCCGGCGATTCCGTCAAGAATCAGCTCAACGTCCAAAAGGCCCTGGCCGGCCAGGGCTCGGTGGGCCTGGAAGAAGGCACGGCCGTCAAGTTCTCCCTGCGCGCCGGCTATCCCGTCTACCAGGACGGCAAGATCGTCGGTTCGGTGACCACGGGCATCAACCTTTCCTCCAGCAACGCCTTTGTCGACGACATCAAGAAGGTGCTCGGCACGGAATGCACCATCTTCTACGGCGACACCCGGGTGGCCACCACCCTCGAACGCGACGGCAAGCGCGCCGTCGGCACCAAGATGGACAATCCGCAAGTGCTTGAGGCCGTGCTCCAAAAGGGCGGCCGCTTCCTCAACGTCAACAAGATCCTTGGCCAGGACTACAACACCGCCTACTGGCCCATGTACGGCGCCGACGGCAAGATCGCCGGGATGCTCTTTATCGGCCGCGACCGGGCCAGCATCGCCGCGACCGAACGCACTATCCTCTTTTCGGCCCTGACCGCTTCCACGGTGGTGGCGCTTATTGTCCTGATCGTCGGATTCTTCACGGCTCGGGGCATGACCTCGCCGCTGCGCCGGGTGATGGATTTCGCCCGCAAGGTGTCGCGCGGCGATTTCAACGCCGTGGCCGAGGGGCGCTATTCCGGCGAAACCGAGGAACTCAAGAACACCCTGGAGCGCATGGTCGTCAGCCTCAAGGCCAAGATCGCCGAAGCCGAGGCCATGAGCCAAGAGGCCGGCGAAGAGGCCAAGTGCGCCGAAACGGCCCGTGAGGAAGCCGAAAAGGCCCGGGCCATGGCCGAGATCGCCAAGCGCGAGGGGATGCAGGAAGCCGCCGAGAACCTCGGCGTAGTCATCGAAAGCATCATTGAAGCCTCCAACCAGCTGGAATCCCAGGTGGAACAGGTCCGCACCGGGGCCGACCACCAGCGCGACCGGCTGCGCGAGGTCGTCGAAGCCATCGCCCAGATGACTTCCACCGTCTTGGATGTGGCGAAGAACGCCTCCCGGGCCGCCCAGTCCGCCGACGACACCAAGACCAAGGCTTCCAGCGGCGCGGCGGTCGTGGCGGAATCCATGCGTTCCATCGACCGGGTCAACGCCGTGTCGGCCGACCTCAAGGCGGCCATGAGCGCCCTGGGCGAGCAGACCCAGGCCATCGGCCGGGTCATGTCCGTCATCTCCGACATCGCTGACCAGACCAACCTGCTGGCCCTTAACGCCGCCATCGAGGCGGCCCGGGCCGGCGAGGCCGGGCGCGGTTTCGCCGTGGTGGCCGACGAGGTCCGCAAGTTGGCCGAGAAGACCATGACCGCCACCAAGGAAGTGGGCCAGGCCGTGGTCAGCATCCAGCAGTCGGTGACCGGCAACATCCAAAACGTGGACAAGGCGGCCCAGGCCGTGTCCGAGGCCACGGAGCTGGCCGGCAAGTCCGGCGGGGTGTTGCGCGAGATTTTGGCCTTGGCCGAGGCCAGCGCCCGGGAAGTGGCCGGCATCGCCGCCGCCGCCGAAGAGCAGTCCGCCGCCGCCGAGGAGATCAACCGGGCCATGAACGAGGTCAGCGAGGTGGTGGAAACCACCAGCAACGGCATGCACGAGTCGGCCCAGGCCGTCCACGCCCTGGCCGACCTGTCCGGCGACATGGATCAGATCATCGTCAAGCTGCGCAACGCCTAGGGCATCGTCGCCGAAACGTTTCGAGGCCGCCTTTCCGATTCGGGAAGGCGGCCTCGCCTTTTGCGGCGGCCCGGGGGCCGGAACAATGGCGCTTCCCGTCAAGGGCAACGCTAATTCTTTGCCCGCTTGGCCGACCGGAGAACCACTCCGCGCCGAAACCTTTTGCATTCCGATCACGTGGCTGCCAGTCGCGACGCTTGGCCGACCGGGGAACCACTCCGCGCCGAAGCCCCTTTACCCTTTTCTCCATTCGGGGGGTCTGGGGGCCTCAGGCCCCCAGCCGCCGGAGGCCTCTTTCCCCTCTTTCCTCTCCTCTTACACTTCCCCCTTCCAGCGTGGCTCGTTCGCGTCCAGGCCGCGCACCAGGGCGTCGTATTGGCGCAGTTGTTCGGCCAGGTAGCCGGGTTCGCCGTGGAAGGTCAGCGCCCGGCGGGGGCAGACGAGCAGGCAGTAGAGGCAGGAGAGGCACTCGGACCGGTCGCCGCAGGCGGCCACGGCCTTGGGATCAAGCCCGGCCGGGCAGAAGCGGCGGCAGGCTCCGCAGTCGTCGCAGGCGGCCGCGTCAAGGGTGAGCGCATCCAGGCGCAGTTCATCGCGGCAAAAGACGTCCTGGCGCAGGCCCGTTTTAAACAGCAGCGCCCCGAACCAGTCCGTGCCGGCCAGCCAGGTGAAAAAGGGCGTGTTGCGGATGGCGAGGAAGTATTTCTGGCGCTTGGGGTGGTGGATGAAGGTGGCGAGACGGCCGGCCACGGGCGGGGCCAGGG
>JAEZEM010000271.1 GCA_023417745.1 Pseudomonadota bacterium | reverse complement strand
ACGCCCCCAAGGAAAACAAACGCATCGTCTCCGGCATGCGCCCCACCGGCGCGCTCCACCTCGGCCACTACTTCGGCGTGCTCAAGAACTGGGTCAACATCCAGGACAGCCACGAGTGCTTCTTCTTCGTCGCCGACTGGCACGCGCTCACCACCGAATACGCCGATCCCAAGCGCATCAAGGGCTTTGTTCCCGAACTCGTCAAGGATTGGGTGGCCGCCGGCCTTGATCCCGAAAAATCCGTGCTGTTCCAGCAGTCCCAGGTCAAGGAACACGCCGAGCTGCATTTGCTGCTGTCCATGGTGACGCCGGTCTCCTGGCTGGAACGCTGCCCCACCTACAAGGATCAGCTCCAGGAACTGGCCGCCAAGGAACTCAACACGTATGGGTTCCTGGGCTACCCCGTGCTCATGGCCTCGGACATCCTGCTCTACAAGCCCGGGTTCGTGCCCGTCGGCCTTGACCAACTGCCCCACCTGGAACTCACCCGGGAAATCGCCCGCCGGGCCAATCACCTCTACGGCAACTTCTTCCCCGAACCCCAAGCCATGCTCACCCCGGATTCCAAACTGCCCGGTCTTGACGGCCGCAAGATGAGCAAGAGCTACGGCAACGCCATCGGCCTGTCCGAAGAGCCCGGGGCCATGAAGAAGAAAGTCATGAGCATGCTCACCTGCGAAAAGCGCGCCCGTCTGACCGACCCGGGCGATCCCAAGGAATGCAACCTCTTCCCCTACCATGAGCTGCTCACCGACCCGGCCAGGCTCCCCGAGATCGTCGAGGGCTGCACCCACGCCACCTGGGGCTGCGGCGACTGCAAAAAGCTCCTCGTCGAATCCATGAACGCCTTCCTCGAACCCATCCGCGACCGGCGCAAGGCCTTTGACAAAGACCCCAATCTCGTCTGGGACATGCTCGAAGCCGGCAACGCCAAAGCCCGCGCCCGCGCTTCGCGGAATCTGGACGCGCTCAAGAAAAAGTTGAACTTCATCTTCTAGCTCGCCTGACGCATTCCTTGAACGATACGAGCGTATTTTTTAAGGAAACTAAATAAGTTTAGCGTGTTGTCCGCGAGACGCCAAAAGCGGTTTCGTGGATGCGGCACAACCCGGCAGGCTTGGCCCCGCCCCTAAGACAAGGGCCGGGGCCAAGCTGAAAGCGGCTTGCCAGCCGGGGCCGGCCGGGGCACAGTCAAAGCCTCGTCCACCCCAGCCAAGGAGCCGCCATGGACGCCTTTCACGTGGCCCTGACCGACGCGGAAAAGTCCTATCTCAAGGATCTGGTCCGGCTGGTCATCGCCGCCAAGCTGGCCGGCAAGGCGCCTGATCTCCCCGCCCCTGACAGCGAAACCCTGGGCCGCAAGCTCGGGGCCTTCGTGACGCTGACCATCGACGGCAACCTGCGCGGCTGCATCGGCCACATCGTCGGCGACCAGCCGCTTTTCGCCACCATCGCCGCCATGGCCGAGGCGGCGGCCTTCGGCGATCCGCGCTTCCCGCCGCTGACCCGCCGAGAATTCGACCGCGTCGCCATCGAAATCTCCATCCTCGGCCCCCTGGAACCCTGCCCGGACCCGGCGCGCGTGGTCGTCGGCCGCCATGGCCTGCTGGCGCGTCGCGGCGGCCGCTCCGGCCTGCTCCTGCCCCAGGTGCCGGTGGAGTGGGGCTGGGACCGGAAAACCTTCCTGGACCAGACCTGCCGCAAGGCCGGCCTGGAACCCGGCTGCTGGCGCGACCCGGCGACGACGCTTTATTGGTTCGAGGCGGAAGTTTTTTAGGAAATGCCTCCGGCGGCCGGGGGCCTGAGGCCCCCGGACCCCCCGTATGGGAAAAAGTGTAAGGGGTTTTGACGAGGATTGGCCCTTTTGCAGTCGGAAAGCTCAAGGGGCCATTAATGGCGTTTGACGAGAACCCCCGTTGTTCCGGCGGCCAAAGGGGCTGAGCGCCTTTGGACCCCCGCCTGGGTCAAGGGGAGGCGGTCGCGAACAGGCGAAACCGTGGGCCGGCAAGCGTCTTCGGCCGCCGAGAATCGAGGCTTTGCCGATATATGGACATTTTGCGCGCCGTGATTCCTGTTTGCCGGGAATTGCGGCGCGACGGTTTTAGAGACCACCTGAAATGATTTCCCTTTTCGGGCGTTCCCGGTTGGCACGTTCCTCGCTTGGCGGAAAAGCGGTGTGGGAACGCCGCCGTCAGCGGACAACCGGAAGGGGAGTCGACATGAAACGCCTGCTGCTTATCGCCGCCATCACTGCCCTGGGCGCAACCGTGTACGTGGCTGATCCGCCGCGTCTGACGGCCAGGGAGAGCGCCGCGACCGCAACCGTGGTCGCGCCGCCCGTCCAGAGTCAGGTGGTCCGGCTGGCCGAGGCCAGCCTGGAGTTGCGCCGCCAGGGCGACCCCGGCCTTGCCGCCTACGATACCAACGCCGAGCCGCGTCCGCAGCGGCTTTCCAAGAGCAAATAGCGCCTGGAATTTGGGAGGGCAGGCGCGGCGGAGGGTTCGCCGCGCCGGAGGGGACGCTTTCGGGCGTCCCCTTTGTTTTTTTCGATGGGGTGTCGTCGAGAGGTGGTCGCGGCAACCTGGCTGCCCTGGCGCGGCCAGGACGTCAGCTCTCGCCGGCCGGTCCGGGATTGCAGGCCAGGAAGGGGCAAAAGGCCAGGGCGGCCTCGGTGAGGCGGGTTTGCGCGCCAGTTCCGGCGTAGAGGATCAAAGGCGCTTCCAGGACCATGCCTGGGCCGCCGTTTTTGCGGGCGGCCACCAGCGCCAGCTTGGCCGGCGCGCCGGCACGCGACGCGACGGGCAGCACGCGCTTGACGACAAGCCTCCTCTCCGCCAGGGCGGCAAAGATCAGGGGCAGACGTTCGGCCAGATGGATGCAGGCGAAGACGCCCTTGTTGGCCAGGAGATAGCTGCCGGCGGCGGCGAAGTCGGCCATGTCGCCGTCCACTTCGAAACGGGCGGCGTCCCGGGCCAAGCCTGGCGGCCGGCGTCCCGAGCCGGGATCGCGGTAGGGCGGATTGCACAGGACCAGATCGCGCGATTCCGGCAGACAGCGGGCGTCGTCGCGCACGGCACGCAGGTCGGCGGCCAGGGCCGTGAAACGGTCGGACAGGCCCAGTGCCGCGCTGTTTTGGCTGGCCGCCCGGATCATGTCCAGGTCGCGGTCCAGCCCAAGGCAGGTCGCGGCCGGGTCGGAGGCGGCCAGCAGATAGCCCAGGCCGGCCGCGCCGCAACCCGTGCCGAGGTCGGCCGCCCGGGGGCCGGCGGCCAGGCCGGCGGCAAAGCTGGCCAGCAGCAGGGCGTCTGCGCCGAACCGAAAGCCCCCGTCGGGTTGGGCCAGGCCGCGCGGAAAGGCTTTCCGCGCGGCCTGGACATCAGGATTCCCCTGTTCCAACATGCGGTTTACCGCTCCCGGCGCAGGCCGTCGATGAGGGCGGCCAGACGCGAGGCGGAAGTGGAGAGGTTGTCCAGTTCCGCTTCGGCGTCGGCCATGCCTTGGGCGGTTTCCTCGGCGATGAGGCTGATGTCGGCCAGGGCGCGGTTGATTTCTTCCGAGGCGGTGGCCTGCTGTTGCGAGGCCGTGGCGATGGAGCGCACCTCCACGGTGGCGGTTTCGGCCATCTCCACGATGTGGGCCAGCGCCCGGCCGGCGTTTTCGGCCAGGGTGGTGGTTTCGTCCACGGCCGTCGCCGCCGCGTCCATGCCGGCCACGTTGTCCCGAACCCCGCCGTCGATGGCCGAGACCACCGAGGCCACTTCGCCCGTGGCCTGCATGGTCTTTTCGGCCAGTTTGCGGACCTCGTCGGCCACCACGGCAAAGCCGCGTCCGGCGTCGCCGGCCCTGGCCGCCTCGATGGCGGCATTGAGCGCCAGCAGGTTGGTCTGGTCGGCGATGTCGGAAATGACGCCGAGGATGGCCGAGATGCCCTTGGCCCGTTCGCCCAGGGCGTCGAGACTGGTCTTGAGGCCCTTGGAGAGGCCGCGGACCCGGTCGATGGAGCGGGCCACCTCTTCGGTGGCGGCCAGGCCTTCGCGCGCGCCGTCCCGGGCGGCCCGGGCGCTTTGGCTGGCGCGGTCGGCGTTTTGGGCCACTTCGAGCACGGTGGCGTTCATTTCTTCCATGGCCGTGGCCGTGTCGGCGGTGCGCTCGTGCTGGCGCACGGTGCCCCGGTTGACCTGGGCCACCCGGTCGGTCAGCGCGTTGCCGGATCGGGCCACGGCATCGGCCAGGTCCTCCAGCCGGTCGGCCGCCTCGGCCAGGCCGGAAAGCCGAGCTTGTTCGGCCTGGCGCGTGGCCTCTTCGGCGGCCAGCCGCTGGCTCTCGGCCTCCCGCAAGTGTTTTTCGGCCTCGGCCGTGCGGACTTCCACAGCGGCAAAGGATTGGCGCAATTTGTCGGCCATGGCGGCCATGTCGTCCATGACGCCGCAGCCCTTGCCCTTGGCGGCGCAGGTCGCGCTCACGGCTTCGAAGCGTCCGGCGGCCACGTCCCGGGCCACGGCCGCCACTTCCCAGGGTTCGGCCCCGAGCTGACGGCGGATGCTTCGCGAGACAAAGACGGCGCAGAGGATGCCCGCGACCAGGGACAGGCCCACCAGCAGGTATTGCAATCGCAAATTGTTTTCGAGCTTGTCCAGGATGCCGGCCACCTGGGCGTCGGCGGCCTGGAACTGGTTGGCCTTGAGCGGAGCGATGCGTCCGGCCAGGGCCTCGGTACGGGCGTCGAAATCGCCCATCACGGCGTTGCCGGCCTCGCGGCCTTCAGCCACGTAGGCCTTGGCCATGCGCTTGCCGACGTCGTACATGGCCTCGAAATCGCGCAGCACGGCGGCGGTTTCCACCTTGAGCGCCTGGTTGCCGGTGCGCTCGGCCAGGGCGGCGAACTTGGCCGCCCCGGTCCGGAAAGAGCTGGCCGACTTCTCGGCTTCGGCAAAGCCGTCGTCCTCGCCCGTGGCCGAGACGTCGGTGAGCCATTGCTGCACGTTGACGGCCTCGAACTGCATGCTGGCGGCGACGTCGGCCAGGGGCAGGGCCTGGGAACGCATGGCCTCGGCCCGATCCTTTACGTCGGCCAGGGAAAAGGTCATGACGAGTGCCCCGGTGGCCATGGCCGCCAGCACCAGGCCAAAGCCCAGCCCCAAACGCGCCGAAATGGAAAGCTTCATGGGAACCGCCTTGTCGGTTGGGATGGCCGGCGGCTGGAAACACGCATAGCGCCGCCGTCGCCGGGCCTGGAGTTTAGGCTTTCGTCTTACAGACCGCTAAGGGGCGGGGTCAAGAGCATGGCAAGAACGTTTCCCTTGGGCGGGCAGGGCGGCCCGAATTTTGACGCCTGCGTGCCGACTTTCGATGCGCCGGTGCACGTCACGGCCCGCATCCAGACCGGTCGCGCTCCGGCGGTGGTGCTGCTCCATGGCCTGGGCGATTCCCGGCTGGCCTTCGAGGACGCCTTCGCCACCCGCTACCTGGCCGGGGCGAGCCTGATCATGCCGGACATGGCCGGCCACGGCGGCAGCCCGGCCGCCCTGGACTATTCCATGGAGGCCGCCGCCCGGCGCGTGAAGCATGTGCTCGGCCACCTCATGGAACGCCACGGCCTGCGCCCCAGCCGCCTCTATCTCGTCGGCCATTCCGTGGGCGGCATCCCGGCCACGTTTTTTTGCCGCGACGCCGCGCCCGGCGAGGTGGCCGGGCTGATCCTGGCCGAAGCTTCGGTGACGCGTTTTGGGGCCTTTGTCTCGGCCCATGCCGAAGCGGCCCGGCTGTCCGGGCGTTTTGGCGAGTGGTACGCGGAGTTTCGCGACCAGACCATTTTTCGGGACTATCTCGGCAAGTTCCCGTTTTGCCGCCATTACTACGCCTCGCTGCGCTTTTGCCGCGAAGAAGCCTTTCTCCAGACCGTGCTGGCCGTGCGCCGCACCTCCCGGGCGCTGCCCGGCAAATGGAGCCACGCCGCCGGCGACGCCCTGGCCTCGCTGTCCCTGCCCAAACTCTACGCCTACGGCCGCGACGTGGCCCCGGAAACCCGGGCCTTTCTCGACGAGCACGCCGTCCCCACCCGCCCGTTCCCCACGGATTGCCATTTTCTCATGCAGGCCATGCCCGGCGAATTCTACAGCATGCTCGGCGAATTCTGCCAGTAATAAAGACTGCCTCCGGCGGCCGGGGGGCTCAGCCCCCCGGACCCCTGACC
>JAEZEM010000255.1 GCA_023417745.1 Pseudomonadota bacterium | reverse complement strand
GCGTGGCCGGATTGTCGATGACCTTGGTCAAAAGGGCGATGCCGTCGTTCCAATGGCGGTCGTTCACGGCGGCGACGCCCTTGGCGTAGTCGGCGTTTATGGGGTTCACGGCGGCCTGCTTCTTGGCCAGGGCCGGGGACGCGGCAAAGAGCAGGGCGGCAAAGGCGAGAATGAGGATGTCGCGAAGCTTCATGGTGAGCCTCCATTATGTTGAAGGTTGAGAGCCTTCTTGTATCGTATGGGGTGTCGCATGGATTTTGGCAAGGGGAGAGGCTTGATTATTGGTCCATGCCGGCAAAATTGTCATGTATGGCGTCGTTTCAATTGATGCTATTGCCTCTGTGTAAACAGTGCAGATAGAAAATAATCTGATAGATATAATTATTATATAGTCATATTTTTGAGCAATTAGCCGTCAGTACGTTGTATTCGCGTCGTCGCCCTGCGGCCGGCCGTCATGGGGCGGCCCGGATGTCGCCAGCCGTGATCCGGGCTGGCTGGTCGAAGCAAGCCCGGGGTCCGGCCAAGCCAGGTCATGAAACCGGACGCCGGAGCCGCGCCAGGACGGGCCGGCCATGCTCGATCCCCTGGCCGCAAAAAAGCCCGCGACGGCGAACCGTCGCGGGCTTTTTTGTGTCTGCCGGCCCGGGAGGGCGTCGGCTAGAAGTCGTAGTTGTAGGAAGCCACGTAGTCCTTGATGCGCTTGTGGGCGGCGTCGATGCGGGTACGCAGGTCCTTTTTGTACTGCTGCAGCTCCAGGGGCTTGGTGGCCACGCCGGTGTCCATGGCCGCCTTGGCCACGGCCGGGGCTTCCCATTCGAGCATACGGAAGTCCAGGGCCTTGGGGATGACGTAGTCGATGCCGAACTTCACGTCCTTTTCGCCGTACATGTCCATGACCTCGACGGGCACGGGCTCCTTGGCCAGGGCGGCCAGGGACTTGGCGGCGGCCATCTTCATCTGCTCGTTGATCTTTTTCGAGCCGACGTCCAGAGCGCCGCGGAAGATGAACGGGAAGCCGGAAACGTTATTGACCTGGTTAGGGAAGTCCGAGCGGCCGGTGCCCATGATGGCGTCGGGCCGGGCTTCCTTGGCGTCGTTGTAGGGAATCTCCGGGTCCGGGTTGGCCATGGCGAAGATGATGGGATTTTTGCCCATGCTCTTGACCATGTCCTTGGTGACCAGGCCCTTGGTGGACAGGCCCAGGAACACGTCGGCGCCCTTGAAGGCTTCGGCCATGTTGGCGAAGGCTTTTTTCTGGGCGAACTGGGCCTTGGTCGGGTGCAGGTCGGTGCGGCCAGCGTGGATGTGGCCCTTGGAGTCGAACATGGCGATGTTGGCCTGGTCGACGCCGAGCGCCACGTAGAACTTGGAGCAGGCGATGGCCGCCGCGCCCGCGCCGGAGACCACGATCTTGAGGTCCTCGATCTTCTTGCCGGCGATCTCCACGGCGTTCAATATGCCCGCGCCGGAGATGATGGCCGTGCCGTGCTGGTCGTCGTGGAAGACGGGAATGTCCATGATCTCGATCAGGCGCTGTTCGATCTCGAAGCATTCCGGGGCCCGGATGTCCTCAAGATTGATGGCCCCGAAGGTCGGTTCGAGGAGTTTCACCGTCTCGATGATCTTCTCGGGGTCCTTGGTGTTGAGGTTGATGTCGTAGACGTCGATGTCGGCGAAGGTCTTAAACAGCACGCCCTTGCCTTCCATGACCGGCTTGCCGGCCAGCGCGCCGATGTTGCCAAGGCCCAGGACGGCGGTGCCGTTGGAGACCACGGCCACGAGGTTGCCGCGGTTGGTGTACTTCCAGCCAAGCTCGGGATCGGCGGCGATGGCCAGGCAAGCGTGGGCCACGCCCGGCGAATAGGCCAGGGAGAGGTCTTTCTGGTTCCGGCAGGGCTTGATGGGCACGACTTCCAGTTTGCCCGTGCGCCAGACCGAATGGTAGTTCAGGGCTTCTTCCTTGGTGAAAAGCGCCATTGTGATACCTCGCTTGGTTGGTTTCCCGCGTTGTTACGCGTCGGCGGAATCTTCCGCCGCGTTGTCTGGTGGTGGAGCGGCCGTCGCGCCGCCGAGCAGGCGGTCGGCGATGGCCTTGGCCGCCCGACGTCCGGCGCCCATGGCCGAGATGACGGTGGCCGCGCCGGTGACGATGTCGCCGCCGGCAAAGACATTGGGAATGGACGTCTCGCCCGTGACCGGATCGGCCACGATGTAGCCCCGGCGGTACGTCTCCAGGCCCGGGGTGGTCTGGCTGATGAGCGGATTGGCTCCGGTGCCCACGGCCACGATGGCCATGTCGGCTGTAAGCGTGCAGGTGTCGCCCTGGCAGGCCACCGGAGAGCAGCGGCCCGACTGGTCGGGCTCGCCAAGCTCCATGCGCTGGAGCACGATGGCTTTAAGCCGCCCGGTCTCGTCGCCGATAAATTCCACCGGGGCGTTAAGGCACAGGATGTCGAGCCCTTCTTCCTTGGCGTGGTGGAGTTCCTCGCGGCGACACGGCATTTCGTATTCGGTGCGGCGATAAGCCAGGGAGACCTTGTCCGCGCCCAGGCGCATGGCCGTGCGTGCGGCGTCCATGGCCACGTTGCCGCCGCCGAAAACGACGACGTGCCTGGCCGGGAAGGTCGGGGTGTCGGTGGCCGGAAACTTGTAGGCCCGGCCCAGGTTCACCCGGGTCAGGTACTCGTTGGCCGAAAACACGCCGATGAGGTTCTCGCCCGGGACGCCCAGAAAGCGCGGCAGCCCGGCCCCGACGCCGATGAAGACGGCGCTGTAGCCCGATTCGAGCAGCTCGGGCACGGTGATGGTCTTGCCGCCGACCCAGTTCGTCCTAAATTCCACGCCCAGGGCTTTCATGGCCTCGACTTCCTGACGGACCACGCCCTTGGGCAGGCGGAATTCGGGAATGCCGTAGACGAGCACGCCGCCGACCTCGTGCAAGGCCTCGAAGACCGTGACCGGGATGCCCCGGGCGGCCAGATAGCCGGCGCAGGTGAGGCTGGACGGCCCCGAGCCGATGCAGGCGACGCGCAGGTCGTCGCGCGGCATGGAACAAGCCGGGCCGCCGGTGACGGTCTCGCAGGCGGTCTTGGCCAAGTGCGTGTCGGCGACAAAGCGTTCCAGGCGGCCGATGGCCACGGGTTCGCCTTTCTTGCCGACGATGCACGACCCTTCGCACTGGGTCTCCTGGGGGCAGACCCGGCCGCACACGGCCGGCAGGGAATTGGTCTGGCGCAGCACGGCATAGGCTTCGTCGAGGTCGCCGGCCGCGACCTGTTTGATGAAGCCGGGAATGTCGA
>JAEZEM010000250.1 GCA_023417745.1 Pseudomonadota bacterium | reverse complement strand
TGCCGAGGCTTTTGGAGACCTCGCGGATGCCTTCTTCCATGATGTCCAGGCCGCGGTCGAGCTGGTCGCGGGTGATGACCAGCGGCATGAGCACTCGGATGCAGTTGCCGAAGTTGCCGCAGGACAGGACGAGCAAGCCGTTGTCCTGACAGAACTTGGCCACGCCCTTGGCCGCCTCGGGGCAGGGGGCCTTGGTGGCGCGGTCGGAGACGAACTCCAGGGCGCGCATGGCCCCCAGGCCGCGCTCGTCGCCGACGAGCTGGTACTGCTTTTTGAAGGAAGCGAAGCGGCGCTTGATCACGCCGCCCAGGCGCTCGGCCTTGGCCAGCAGGTTGTCCTGCTCGAAGATGTCCATGACGGCCAAGCCGGCGCGGCAGGCCAGCGGGTTGCCGCCGTAGGTGCCGCCGATGCCGCCCGGGGCCACGGAATCCATGATCTCGGCCTTGCCGACCACGCCGGCCAGGGGCAGGCCGCCGCCCATGGACTTGGCCACGGTCATGAGGTCCGGGGTCACGCCGAAATGCTCCATGGCAAACAGCTTGGAGGTGCGACCAAAGCCGGACTGGATTTCGTCGGCGATAAAAACGATGCCGTATTCGTCGCAGATGGCCCGCAGCTTCTCGAAGAATTCCTTGGGCGGCGCCACGAAGCCGCCTTCGCCCTGGACCGGCTCGGCGATGATGCAGGCGATGTTCTCGGCGGCGGCGGTGGCGATGAAGAACTCGCGCAGCTTGTCGGCGCAGGCCACGCCGCACTTGGGATAGGTCAGGCCCAGGGGGCAGCGGTAGCAGTAGGCGTAGTTGGGGTACTGGTAGACCTCGGCGGCCATGGGGCCAAAGCCGAACTTGTAGGGCTTGACTTTGCTGGTCAGGGACATGGCCATCAGCGTGCGGCCGTGGAAGGCGTTTTTCATGGACACGACGCCGGCCCGACCGGTGTGGCTACGGGCGATTTTCACGGCGTTTTCCACGGCTTCAGAGCCGCTGTTGACGAACATCGCCTTTTTCTCGAAGTCGCCCGGGGCGGCTTCGGACAGGCGGGCGGCGAGCTGGACGTAGGGCTCGTACATGGTGACCATGGAGCAGGTGTGGAGATAGCGTCCGGCCTGATCCTTGACGGCGGCGACGACTTTGGGGTGGCAGTGGCCGACGTTTAAAACGCCGATGCCGCCGACGAAATCAATGAACTCGCGTCCGGTGACGTCACGAAGCAGGGCGCCCTTAGCGGATTCGACGAAAAAGGGCGTGGCGTTGGGATGCCCCTTGGGGACATAGCGATCACGCAATGCTTGCAGTTCCTGCGCCTTGTCGGTGGTGTTCACGGATCATCCTCGGATGTTTCAGGTGGTGGCGTGAGTGCCTTGTACCAAAATGCACATAAGCGGTAACATGTCTTTTCAGCAAGAACCGGACCGAGTTTTAATATTCAATAATATCGGTACATTGTCAGTGGTATGACGAATTTTGCTCAAGGGTTGTGATTCTATTATGAATCGGCAAAATTGTAAAAATTAAATTAATACGAAGTGATACTGTGAAGCATTGTGCTGAATCAAGTTGAATCAGCGTTTTCTGCCACGGACACGGCCGGAAACGCCAAGCGTGTTCCAAGACCCTTTCCGTCAGAAAGCGTTAATCCCGTGAAAATCCGAAATGATAGGCAATAGGCCGCCAAACCGGAAAAAACGAAAAAACGTTCTTCCCGGTCCTGACCGAAAACAGCTGATGCAGAAGTGAATCAGGAGCGGGAAAGGCCGTAACGCTTGAGCTTGCGCACCACCGTGGCCTGGCTCACCCCAAGATGGGCGGCCATCTCCCGGGTGGTGCGACAGGCGGCCATGGCCTCGCGCAGACGTCGGATGGCCGTTTGCTCGGTGGAATCGGCCAAGGGGCGGGGGCCGGACGGCGTGTCCACCGCTGGCGGCGTGTCCCCGGCCAGAGCCTCGACGAGGGCGTCGGTGAGGTCGTCGTCGTCGCTCATGACAAAGGCTTTCTGGATGATGCTGACGAGTTCCCGGACGTTGCCGGGAAAAGCGTAGCCCTCAAGCTGGCGCATGGCCCGGGCCGAGAGGCGTTTGGCCTTGCCGTGGCGGGCGTTTTGCTGGGCCAGGTAGAATTCGGCCAGGCCGAAGATGTCCTCGCGGCGCTCGCGCAGGGGGGCGATGCGCACCACGAAGGTGTTGAGGCGGTAATAGAGGTCGGTGCGAAACTGGCGGCGCTCGACCAGGCCTTCCAGGTCGCAGTTGGTGGCCGCCACCACCCGGCATTCCACGGTGCGGGCCTCGGCCCCGCCCAGGCGACGCAGTTCGTGGTCGTCGAGGTATTTGAGCAACTTGGCCTGGATGCCCAGGGGGATGTCGCCCACTTCATCGAGAAAAAGCGTGCCGCCGACGGCCAGTTCGATCAGGCCCGCCTTGCCGGCCTCGCGCGCGCCGGTGAAGGCCCCTTTTTCATAGCCGAACAGTTCGGCTTCGAACAAGTTCTCCGGCACGGCCGGGCAGTTGATCTGGATAAACGGCTTGGGCGAACGGGGGCTGACCTGGTGCAGGAACTTGGCGAGCAGACCCTTGCCGGTGCCGGATTCGCCAAGGAGCAGCACGCGCGAGGCGTCCATCTGGGCGAGTTTTAACAGCGTGCGCAAGGTGCGCTGCATTTGCCCGCTTTGAGCCACGATGTCTTTTTGGGAAAGCTCAAAAAGCGACAACTCGGCCAATTCGCTGCGGTAGCGCTCCTCGACCTTGCGGGCGTTCTGGAGCCCTTGCCGCAGATTTTGCAATTCTGTCACATCGCGCTCGTTGACCACCACCAGGGCCACCTCGCCCTGGTCATCGAGCACCGGCGTGGCCGTGACGAGCAGCTGCTTGCCGGTCTTGGTGATTTGCTGGATCAGGCTCGCCTGGCGTTTGGTTTCGAGCACGTCCAGGGTGGCCGAACGGTCGACCATACGCTGCGCCACGATGCAGGACACGTTTTTCCCGACATAGTCCTCGGCGTTGACGGAATTGAGCCGCTCGGAGGCGGCGTTTATCGAGAGGATGGTTCCGCTGCCGTCGCAGATCCAGATGCCGTCGGATACGGAATCGAGAATGGCCCGCAAGCGGCCTTCCATGGCCGGGTGGGCTTCTCCGGCGCAGGGCCGGCAGATGCAGGTGGCCCCGACCACCCGACCGTCACGGCGAATGGGGAAGGTGGTGGCGACCACGGTCTTGGGACCGACGCTCAGGCGGTCGTAGACCACGTCGCCCGTGGCCAGGCACTTGGCCATGGGCTGCCAGAGGTCGGGCCGGACCAGGGGCAGGGCTGCGCCGGACGTGGCCACTTCGGGTCCGAACATGGAAAGGGCGGCGGGGTTGGCGTTGGCCACCCGGCCGTCAGCGTCCACGGCCAGCACTGGCCGCTCAAGGGAACCCAAAATGTCGGGCACGGAAAAAGGGGCGGGCATGGGCGGTCAAGGCTCCCTGGGCGCATTGGTTGGCGGATGGAGACCTTTACTGCCATGAAAAAGGCTTCGGAAGCAAGGAACACGCCTGGAGCGGCAAGGCGTGAGAGGATCGGTCCCGGGCGTTTTGGCGGGCAACCACGGAGCGTGACCGAAGGTGGCGTGCTGAGCCTTCGGCAACGGCCAGGACAGCCGCTTTCCCCTTGGCACGGGCCATTGCCGACAGGCGGCGATGCGGCCGTCAGCGGCAGGACGCCGCGCGTCCAAGCGCCCGCATGAGCGCGTCGGCCAGCATCTCGCTCATGCTCGCCAACGTTTCCTCTCCGCCCAGGGCAAAGCGCTGGTTCACTTCCAGCTCCACGCCCAGATACCGCTGCCCGAAACGACGCCGCAAGGCCGTGACCAGCCCGTCGGACACGCCTTTGTACGGGTAGTTGCGCCGCAGGATCAGGTCGCTGTCCAGGCAAGCCAGCTCCCGCAGCCATCTGCGGCAAAAGTCCTTTTCGGCCCCTCGCCCGGGATCGTAAAGAAACCCGACGTCGCAGTGGCGGGTGACGCCGCGCAGGCGCGGGGTGAAGCTGTGGCTGGCGATGTGCAGCACCGTGCGCCCGGCCTTGATGCCCTCGGCAACCACGGCGGCCACGGCGTCGCGGTGGGGGTGGTAGTATGTGGCCAGGATCGCGTCCTTGTCCCGGCGCGCCAGGCCCCTGGTCGCCTCGGAAAAAAGCCCGGGATGCCCCACCGAGCGGTTAAGGTCCACGAGCATCCGGCTGGTCGTTGCAAAGAGCAGCGGCGCGTGAGCGGCCCGGGCCAGCCTCCGGGCCGTTTCAAGCGCACCGAAGTCCTGCCCCCGGTGGCTGGCCAGGGCGTCGCGCCAGTCGCCAAAAAGCAGGGCATAGGCGGCGGGGATGTCGGCCCCGCCGTGCTCACAGGTAATAAGGAGCGCCCAGGATGCCGACATTGAAGGGCTCGTTTTGCTCCAGACAATCGGCCAACTGGCCGTAGACCCGGCGAATGGTCGTCGGGCGATAGTCGCCGTCCACGGCGGCCAGGATGCGCCGGGCCAGGCTCGACTGGTCGACCAGCACGGCGAGACTCTTTTCCCAGTCCGGGTCGAAATCCATGGTCGGCAACGAGCTCATGGCCAGTCGCCGCCAGATGACGCGGGCTGGAATCCAGGACGGGGCGTAGACGCCGAAAAGGCGCGCGTATTCGTCAGGCACCTTGGCCCGGCCGGCGTTTTCGACGGTGGCGTTGAAGATGGCCGCCAGTTCGCTGGTGGCCCAGGCTTTCTGTTCCTCGTAGGTGGACCAGCGTTCCTCCACCAGCCCCTTGAGGGCCGAGACCACGACGTCGGCCAGGGCGAAGTCAGCGGCCGGGCATTCCTGGGTGTCCAGCACCCGGATTTCGATGGTGGAGCGCTCGAAACGCGCGATGGCTCCCCGGGCGTTGAGGAAATCGCCGTGAAGCACGCCCTGGGGGTCCAGGGGCGCGATGTCGCGGTACAGCGGCTCCAGGATGCACGCGTGGTATTCGTCGATGGAAAAAACGGCTTCCGGGATCACCGCGCCCATGACCGCCGGCACCCGGTCGGCGTTGTGGGTGTAGTGTTGCATCCTGGCGTCGAGCCAGGGCGTGGCCTTGCCGTCGAGGATGGGCGTGGAGGCGGCCAGGGCCGGCATGATGGGCATGAGTACGCGGATGGCGGCATGGAGCCGACCGAATTCGTCGTCGCCCTTGAAAGGCAGGTTGATGTGCATGCTTTGCAGATTGGCCCAACCATGCCCCTTGCAATTGAAGATGGCATCGAAAGCCTTGTAAATTTCGCTGCTCTCGTGGGGCCACAGCACGGTTTCCGTGAAGGGGTCCATGAGGGGATGGGCTCCGGTGGGGAGCAGGCGCGCGCCGTGGGGGGCCAGCAGTTTCTCGGCCTTGGCCACGCTGGCGGCAAAGGCGGCGGACAGGCCTTTTAAGGTCTTGGCGGGCTTGGTGACCTTCATTTCCAGCACATGGGCCACCAGTTCGTTGGACCAGGTGACCGGCCCCAGCTCGACGTCGCTGGCCTCAGGGACGCCGGCAGCGGCAGCCAGCAGTTTGTCGGCAATGGGCCGGACCGCTAAGGTTTCGCGGTCCACGATCATGTATTCTATCTCAACGCCAAAAGCGGTGAAGAGATGTCTGGCCTTGCTCATACGTTGAGACTCCCGGTTTTGCGGCGTTCGATGCGTTTGAGAAAGACTTCCACCACGCGCAGATAGAGTTCGTCCTGCAACACCTCGTCCTCGAACCCGGCATCGATGTTGGGATTGTCGTTGACCTCGATGACGTAGACCTTGTCTCCCACCTGCTTGAGATCCACGCCGTAGAGGCCGTCGCCAATGGCCGCCGCCGCCTTGAGCGCCGCGTTGACCACCTTTTTGGGGGCCTTGGCCACGGGCAGGGTCTCTACTCGGCCGTAGATGTCCTGGCCGGACTTACCTTTGCGCAGAATCTGCCAATGGCCCGAGGCCATGTAGTATTTGCAGGCGAAAAGCGGCCGCTTGTCCAGCACGCCGATGCGCCAGTCGTATTCCGAGGGCAGGTATTCCTGGGCGATGACCAAATCGGACTTGGACAAAAGCCGCCTGGCCTCCTGCATCAGCGCGTCGGATTCGCGCACCAGCACCACGCCCTGGGAAAAGGCGCTGTCGGGCTGCTTGAGCACGCAGGGCAGGGGCAGTTCCTCCAGGATGTGGTCGATATTCTTGCAATGGGCGATGACCGTGCGCGGGGCCGGAATTTTCAGACGCGACAGCACCTCGGCCAGATAAACCTTGTTGGAGCAGCGCAGGATGGATTCCGGGTCGTCGATGACCACCAGCCCTTCGGCCGCGGCCTTGCGGGCCATGCGGTAGGTGTGGTGGTCCACATTGGTCGTTTCGCGGATGAACAGCGCGTCGAACTCCGACAGGCGGTTGGAATCCTCGCGGGTGACGATCTCGACGCCAAGGCCGAGGTTCTCGGCGGCCTTGACGAAGCGCTTGATGGCCCGGGCGTCTGAGGGCGGACGCTCTTCCTCGGGGTCGTGGAGAATGGCCAGATCGTAGCGACTCACTTGCCGCTTGGGGATGGTGAGCTTTTTGCCGGTGAAGTAGTCGGTGGACACGGCCTCGGCAAAGTCTCGCTCCTCCGCGGGAATGTCGCGCAGGGGCAGGGGCGAGACATTTTGCAGCTGCCAGCCGTTTTGCCAGTTGCAGTCGGCCCGCAGAAACGGCGTCGGGAAGAGTTTGAACAGCCGCGAGGCGAGCTGCTCCAGGCCCTTTTCCGGCGTTTTGCCGAAATAGGCCGAGAAGCTTATTTTTTCCTGCGGCCTGTCGGCCAGGGCGCGTTCCAGGAGTTCGGACAGTTCTTCCGAGGCCAGGCGGATGATGCCTACGGACTTCATGTCCTGGATGGCCGTGATGGACGGGATGGGCTTGTGGCCCCGGGCCTCGGCCAAAAGCGACACGTAATAGCCCATGGACTGGTAGCGGTAGGAGCGGCAGAGGTTGATGATCTTGACCCCGCGCAAGGCGGTGAAGGCCTCGTCGGCCAGATAGCTGCGGGCGGCGACGGGTTCGACGCCGGAAAACACCAGGGAACAGTCCTCGGGGTTTTCCATGACCACCAAAACAGACACTAGAGACTCCTTTGCCGGTCGTCGGACCGGCTTTTCTTTCGGGGCGAAAGCACGAGCAGGTTGGCGTCGTCGGTGATGACGCCAAGCATGACGGCGCAGACCAGATGATTAAGCGTCACCTCGTAATACTGGCTGCGGCTGATGGGATTGGGCAGTAAGGGATCGGCGATGTGGGTGACGCGGGCCGAGGAATCGTAGCCGTTTATCACCACGAAATGTCCCGAAGGCTTGCCGCGCAGGTCGTCGAACACGGTCTTGCCGGCCACGTCGCGCTCGCGCGGGGTGCGGTAGAGATAGGTGGCGGACAAGCCGGCCAGGATAGGCCGACCGCGTTTAAGGATGTCGCGGATAAGCGGAGCGGTCAGATCTTCGAAGCGGATCTGGCCGCCCAGGCGCAGGAATTCCAAATAGGCGGCCGAGGCCTGATGCAGGCGGCGGCCGGTCTTGACGGCCAGCTGTTCGGTCAGCTTGGCGGCCAGATCGACGCCCGGAGCGAACCAGGTGACGTCAAAGACCGAAAGATCGAAGGTGTAGAGTTTGGCCTTGTAGCCACGCCGCAAGGCATGGCAGCCGAGATAGGCCCCAAGCGTCCCGCCGCCGGGCAGGGTGGGCGCTTCGGCGATGACCTCCTCCAGGGGGAGGTGGTCGCCGTAGTAGCCGTAGACGGCGTGCAGGCAGGTCGGCCCGCAGGTGGCGTCGTCGGGCTGGGGCAGGATGGACAGGGCCAGGGTTTGCGGTTCCACGAGATAGGAAACTATCACGGTCGCAAGGGTGTGACCATGACGCATTTGCAATGTTTGTGAAAAATTGAACTATTGAAAGCGGTTGTCGACGCTCAAAAAAGCGCGGCCAGGCTATTCGAGGCGAATCTCTTCTTCCTTGACGATCTGGAAGGCCTTGTTGGACTTGACCATGCCCGGAATGCCTTGGAACTTGCGCACGCCCTGGATCTCGGCTTCCAGCAGTTCGTCCACGTCGTTTTCGAGCATGAGGATGTCCCCGGGCTTGAGCGACAGGAGTTGGCGGCCGGTGATCTGGGAGCGGCCGAAGCGCACCAGCAGTTCCACGGGCGTTTCCATGAGCCGTTCCTTGAATCGGGCAATCCAGGCATGGTCCACTTCCAGGCGCTCGGTCTGGAACGAGGCGTAGAGCTTGGAGCGGATGGGCTCAATGGTGGCGTAGGGCAGGCAGACGATGAGCGAGCCGATGGCGTTTTCGAGTTCGACCTCGAAGGTCACGACGACCACGACATCACTTGGCGGCACGATGGCGGCGAACTGGGGATTGACCTCGCTGCGCACGAGTTCGATGTGGACCTCGTGGACGGGCTGCCAGGATTCCTCCATGTTTTCCAGCGCGATGCGCACCACGCGGTTGATGATGGCCTGCTCGATGGGGGTGAAGTCACGGCCTTCGATCTTGGGCTGGGAGCCGGCCCCGCCGAAAAAGCTCTCCACCATGGCGAAAACCAGCCTGGAGTCGACGACGAGGATGGCGTTGCCGCGCAGCGGATCGAGCTTGAAGATGTTGATGGAGGTGGGGACGGGCAGGGAGCGCATGAAGTCCCCGAACTTGGACATGTCAATGGAAATGGGGTTGACGTCGGCGCGCTTGCGCATGGCGTTGGCCATGGCGTTGGAGGCCAAGCGGGCGAAGCGGTCGTTGATGATTTCCAGAACCGGCATGCGGCCGCGGATGATGCGGTCCTGGTTGGACAGGTCGAAGACCACGACCCCGGAGTCGTCCTCCAGAATGTCGTTTTCCGCTTCGATCTCGCCGCCGGATAAGCCCCGGAGCAGCGCATCGACTTCGTCCTGATCGAGAATTTTGCTCATGCC
>JAEZEM010000229.1 GCA_023417745.1 Pseudomonadota bacterium | reverse complement strand
CCCTGGCGCGGGGCGCGGGGGGGCCGGGGCGGGAACCGGGCGGCGGCAGCTTGGTGGCCGCGGCCCGTCTCTTTTTGCGTCCGCAGGGGGGGAGTCGTTCCGGCTCGCCGCATGGCTATCGACTTTTTCGACGCCCATGGCTATTTGAAACAATGCGGGTTCCCTCGGATCGGGATGCCCGCGGCCTCGCCTTCGGCGCGAAACAGCGGGGCCGAAAGTCGGGTCCGACAGCGGCAAGCAGCGGCCCCGGGTTGCGAAGGTCTTTGAAGCCGGGGCGCGAGGAGGGCGTATGGGACAGGCGCGAGGCAACCTGGGCAGGCAGGCGAGGCAAGGGGGCTGGATGGGCGGACTGCGGCGGGCGTGGCTGGCCGCCTTGCTGGCGGTCCTGGGCTTGGCCGCGGCGGCGGTCCGGGCCGAGGCGGCGCTGACCGTCTATTTCGATACGAGCGCCTATTCCGGCGATGTCTGGCTGCAGGTCCAGGACCCCAACTACGCCTCCGCGACCACGAACTTCCAGGCCGCCTACGCCGGCGGCACGGCCGTCAGCTTTGCCCAAAGCGGCTCCAATGTGCTCATGTCCGTGCCGGTGCCGCTTTCGGCCATCGGTTCGGGCGGACTGACCATCACTTATTCCCAAAGCGCGGTGCTGTTTCTCTTCTACGACGACCCGACGGCCAACTCCCGCACCGCCGCGCCGGCCTATCCCACTTCCACCCAGCGCTTCCAGCCTTTCGAGCTGACCATGACCGGCGGCTCCGGCGACCAGGGCAACCTGACGGCCATCAACTATTTCACCGCCCCCTTGAGCATCAAGAGCTATGCGGTCAACCCGGCGACCACCCCGTCCGCGCCGGTGCTGCAACAAACGGGATTTGGCAGCTACACCGCCGCCCAACTGGCCAGCCAGTTCAATACGGCGACAGGCGGCGCGGCCGCCGCCACGGTGACCAACGGCACTGGCGGCATCGTGCGCTACCTTGGCCCGAGTTCCTTTACCTCCAGCAATCCCTGGCCGTCGTTCTTGCCTTACCTGCAGTCCATCAACGCGGCCAGCCAGCCCACGACCATCCAGCGCGCCAACGGCTTCAACTTCGCCGCGCCCCAAAATACCCCGGTCTACCAGTTCGGGGCCAACATGACCGCCACCGTCGGCGCCGACGGGACCATCACCACCACCGGCAGCATCACGGCCACGGCCAACACGGCCGTGGCCCCGGGCAACCCCGCTCTGCCGTCGGGCGGAGCCTGGACCGGGGCGACCATGACCTTTTCCGCCTCGGATATGACCGCGCTCAATAACCTCATCTACGGCCAGTCCCAGAACAGCGCCGTGAGCTTTAGCGGCAGCGCCTGGAACGACTTTCTTACGTTCACCCAAACGACGCTCATGTATCCCGGCCAACCCCACGACACGACCACCAATCCCTCGCTCAACGATCTCGGGGCCTACGACACGACCGTGGCCATGTTCATCGGCGAGGTGACCACCGGACTGCTTGGCGGCTTTTTCAACAGCGCTTACGAGCCGACCGGCCAGGCCTCGGCCATCAAGGACATGGCGAGCAACAGCTGGTGGTCGCTTAATCCCATCGTGGGCTATGCCACTATCCAACCTTCCAATCAGTACTATAACATCTACGCCGGCATCATCTTCAACGCCTCGGGCAACACCGTCTACGGCGTGCCCTACAGCGACCGTTTCGGTTCCGGTCCCCTGGTCAACACCGTGTACTACAACGGCTCCAACGTGGGCTACTGGACCGTGGGCGTGGGCGCGCCGCTCGGAGCTTCGACGACCCCGGTGGGGGCTTTGACGCTGCTGTTGCTGTCCGGAGGTTGAGGCGGAAGCGTCTTTGTTTCGGAACCCGAAAGCGGCGCGCTGTCGGCGGCCGATAAGAACGACGGTTTTTTTCAGACGAACGGATTTGGAGGCGAAGCGGCCGGGGAGGCCGCGATGGCGGCTGGCCGGGGGGAGGCGTCCCCCCGGCCTTTTGGCGTCAGGCCGTCTCGGCCCCGGCCAGGATGGCCAGAGCGTTTATGGTCGCTCCGGCCAGGGCCGAGCCGCCTTTGCGGCCGGCGATGGCGATCCAGGGCACATCGGCCCGAGTCATGAGCAGGGCCTTGGACTGGGCGGCGTTGACGAACCCCACCGGCATGCCGACCACCAGGGCCGGGGCGGGCGCGCCGCCGTCGAGGCGGGATAAAAGCCGCAGCAGGGCGGTCGGGGCGTTGCCGATGGCGAAAATGAGCGGGCCGGGCAGGTCCAGGGCGAAATCCACGGCCAGGGCGGCTCGGGTCGAATTTGCCGCCTTGGCCGCCGCCGCCACCTCCGGGTCGTTCATGAAGCAGCGCACCGTGCAGCCAAAGGGGGCCAGCCGCCGGGGCGGCATGGCGCATCGGGCCATTTCGGTGTCCGTGATGATGGTGGCCCCGGCCTCGATGGCCCCGATGCCGGCCCGGATCGCGCCGTTGGAAAAGCGGACCAGGTCGAGCAGCTCGAAGTCGGCGGTGGTGTGGATGAGCCGGCGCACGATGTCCCAGCGCGGGCCGTCGTAGGGGCGCGGTTCGGGGACCTCGCTGTCGATGATGGCCAGGGAGGCGGCCTCGATGGCGTCCGGGGCGAAGATGGGCTGGATGGGCGAGGTGTGCGGCATGAGCGCCTCCTTTGGGCCATCCTACCCGGCTTTCGGGACGGGGCCAAGGACAGCCTGGGGATCGAAGCAAGGAAAAACGTTGTTGACACGTGTTACGAAAAAATATTTAAGACGAAACATCGCATATAAAATTTCTAAAAAGCATTCGAGCGAGGGGAGTTCCATGCACAGTCTGATCAAAAGCCTGACGTTCTTCCTGGCCGGAGCGCTGCTCGCGGCCGGACCGGCCCTGGCCCATGAAACCGTGGTCAAACCCGGGGCCGAGGCGGTCGCGCCGGGCAAGCCCCTGCCGTTCGGGGTCCATTCGGCCCATGTGTTCATCGCCAGCGAGGAACTGGAGGCCGCGCCCGACGTCAAGGCCTTCGCGGTTGAAGGCGGCAAGCAGACCGAGGTGGCCGTTGCGGCCAACGAAAAGAACCTGACCTACGACGGCCAGGCGGTCTTTGCCAAGCCCGGCACGGGCATCGTCTACATCCACCGCCTGCCCCAGGTCTGGAGCCTGACCCCGGAGGGCCTGAAGAAGGGGACCCCAAAAGAGCTGCCCGGCGCGACCAAGAGCAATCGCTACGAGAAGTTCGCCAAGGGGCTGGTGGCCGTGGGCGGCGAGACCGCCGGCTTTGACGCCCTGGTCGGAGCGCGTCTGGAGCTCGTGCCCATGGCCGATCCGGCCAAGGCCAAGGTGGGCGAGGATTTGCCGGTCAAGGTGCTCCTGGACGGCCAGCCCATGCCGGCCACGGTGCTGGCCACCTATGACGGGTTTACAAAAAACCCCAACACCTACGCCTATTACACCGAAACCGACGACAGCGGCGTGGCCAAGGTGCGTCTGACCCATGCCGGCTTGTGGCTGGTGCGCACGGAAGCCAAGGCCGTGGCGGCCGACGGTTCGGCGGACCAGGAAGTGCTGCGTTCCACCCTGACCTTTTTCGTGAAGTAGAATGCACCGCCTGTCCCCTGCGCTTGCCGCGCTGTGCCTTGTCGTGGCTGTTTGGCGCCCGGCCGTGACTCAGGCGCATGGCGTCGGCTCGCGCGAACTGGACCCGGGCGCGGCCCGGGCCATGGTCTTCCTCTACGCCGACGGGGACCCCATGGCCTTTGCCCAGGTCCAGGTGACGGCCCCGGACGGGACCGTCCACCAAAGCGCCCGCACCGACGGCAGGGGAGGCTTCGCCTTCCTGCCGTCGGGCAGCGGCGTGTGGCGCGTGGCGGCAAACGACGGCCAGGGCCACCGGGCCGAGCGGGAAGTGACGGTCGCTGCGCCGTCCTCGGCCGGCTTGGCTGGTGGAGCGACACCGGCGACGACTCCCGGGCCGGGGGCCGGCGCTTCCAGCCAGCCCGGTCAAGTCGAGCAGTCGCAGCAGTCCGGTCAACCCAAAGCGCTGCAACCGTCCGGCCCGGCCGCTATGCTCGCTCCTGCCGCCGTTTCCGCCCAGGCGGCTTCCCGGGGCGGCATCGGGCCGAGTTGGCGCGACGTGGTCCTGGGCCTGAGCCTGCTGGCTAACCTGGCCCTGGGAGCGGCCTGCCTGCGTCGTCACGGACGGTGAGCCTCCCGGGAGCGGCGTTTCCAGGCTCTCGCGATAGCGGGCGACTAGGCCTGTTTGGGTTTTCAAAAACAACGCCAGGATGTTTGCCGACGCTGCACGACGATCGTTTCCTGGCTTTTGCTCCCAGCGCGGCGCGTGTTTGCGCCGGTTCCTCTGGCTGGTTTGTTTGAGCTTCAAGAGGAAATTCGTCAAAAATTCCAATTTTGATCTTGATTCTTAATTTCAATTACTCTAGAAACGATTCCAACGCGACGGGGCAACCCGGAGCCGGGCGGTCGCCTGCCCTGTGGCGTTTGGCGTAGGCGACCCGCCCGATACGAGAAAGCAAGCCGGCCGGGCGGCGCATCGTCCGGCCAGCCATAAATCGCATCCCACACAACCTCCAAAACCCTCCAACCCCACGACGGCGACCGGAACCCCCCACAGGTTCCGGTCGTCTGTTTTGGGGGGGGCGGCTGTTGCGCCGTCCCCTCGCCCAGGCGGCGAACCTACTTCGTCCAGCCCGATTCCTTGTCGCAGGCCGCCTGTTCGGTCGGATGGGTCTTTTCCCAGGCGGTGATGGACAGCGTCTCGTTGTCGTCCATCTTGTTGTTCATGCAGGTGCAGTATTTGGTGACGACTTCGATGGCGACCTTGGCGTCCTTGTTGTCCGAGATGCATTTCGCCACCCATTTGGCGTCGTCGGAACCGGCGAAGGCCAAGGTGGCGGCGCAAAGCACGGACAGTAAGGCGGCGGCGGACAGCAGAGCTTTCATCGTTGTTGTCTCCATGGCGTCTGTCCTTGGATTTTTGGCGTCATGCAGGTGTGTTCGCGCCAAACAAGCAAGGATCATTGATGATTTGTAGTCTTGTACAGGCCATGTGACGACCATGTCGTCGCTCGCCCATGGCCGACAGTCTTTTCAGACTGCTTTGATAGTATAGAATTTGCTGGTCAGTGCAAGAGGTGCGGTAAAAAATAAGCAGTTTCAAAGTTGTATAGTTATTATGACAATGGCGCGCGGCGACAGACCGCCGCTTGCATGACTGGCGCAGCGGGCAGGCGGCAATCAACGTCGGTCGCCGTCATCGAGCCCGTGGCCCTGGCCGGGGGCTGGCCGCGTACGGGCCTGTCCCACGGGGCCGATCCGACCCTGGCCGCCGTCGCCAAGACGCAGGCCGGACCTTAGCCGACCCCAAACCCTCTCCGCGTCGCCCCCCCTTACCTTTTTCTCCATCTGGGGGGTCTGGGGGCCTCAGACCCCCAGCCGCCGGAGGCATTTCTTCTCTCCCCCTATATCGCCGGGCCGGCGGCCGGCGGCGGATCGTCCGACGCCCGGGGCGGGGCCGCGTCGTCGGCCGCCCGGCGCAGGGCGCTTAGAAACCCGTCCGGGTCGGCCGGGCTGGCCACCAAGGCATAGCCCAGGCGCGTGGGCACGTAGACGGCCCGGGCCTTGTCCGTGACGAAGACCAGGGCCTTTTCGCCGCTGTTTAGCCGATACCAGCCGGCGGCCAGCCCCGGCAGCCCCACGCCGTTTGTGCGCCACTTGAGGCTCTTGGGGCCGCCCTGGCCGAGGTCCAGGCGGTACGCGCCGGCCGCGTCCACGTCGGCAAGGGCAATGTCGCGGCCATAGAAGCCGCCCTTGGCCGAGAGCACGCCGCCGGAAACGGCGATGCGCGCCGAGGCCGCGCCCTGGATCATGTGGGTAATGAAAAAGAACAGTCCCACCCACAGCACCAACATGCCTCCAAATAGCGCCGTCAGCCAGCCGGTCTTGAGCGCCGCCGGCGCCAGCGGAAACACCTGCCCCCACTCCATGCCGTTCTCCTTTGGCGGCCGGATCAGCCGCGCGGCCGTCGAAGTTCCTTGCCCTTGCCCCCGGGCCTCTGTACCGTGCCCGGCACGCGGCCCGCGCGGCCGGGCTATTTCAGGCACGGCGGGCCGTGTTTTGGCCGCACGGCCATAGTGCGGCCACAACCAGCCATATTCACGGATGCGTTCACATATTTTCAAACATGACTGGCGTCATGTTTGCCATTGGGCAGTATGCACTGGTTTTGGCTTTCCCTCGCCACCGCCGCCACCCAGGCGGTCAAGGACACCTTCCTCAAAGCCGCCATGGGCCGGACCGATCCGACCCTGGCCATGTTTCTCTATAGCGTCGGCGCGGCCATGTTCCTGTGGCTTTTCGCCGCGCCCTCGGCCGAGGTCGTTCTGGCCCCGTCCTTCTGGCCGCTTTTAGCCCTTGGCGGAGCGCTGGGCGGTCTGACCTACTGGCTTTACGGTCTGGCCCTGTCGCGCGGCGACCTGTCGCTGACCCTGCCCATGCTGGCCTTCACGCCGCTTTTTTTGCTCATTACCTCTCCCATAACCCTGGGGGAGTTCCCGCGTCCAGGCGGACTTGTCGGCATCGCCCTGGTAGTCGTCGGCGCTTACGTCCTCAATCTCCGGGAACGCCGCCACGGGCTGCTCGGCCCGGTGCGGGCGCTTTTCACCAACGCCGGTTCGCGGCTCATGCTGGCCGTGGCCGTGGTCTGGAGCATCGGGGCCAACATCGACAAATTGGGCCTGCAAGCCTCGTCCCCGGCCCTGTGGGGGGCCAGCGTCTACACGGCCACGGCCCTGGGGCTGGTCCCGTTTCTGGGCCGCTCCTTCAAGCGTTCCCTGGCCGCCTTGCCCGGCTTTCCCTGGGCCATCCTCACGGCCGGCTGCCTGGAGGCCATTGGCCTATTCTGCCAGATGCACGCCCTGCCGCTGACGCAAGTGTCCTACGTCATCGCCGTCAAGCGCCTGAGCATCATTTTCGGCGTGCTCCTTGGCGCGGCGGTCTTTCGCGAGCCCGACCTGGCCCACCGTCTGCCCGGAGCGGCGGTGATGGTGGTGGGCGTTTTCTTTATCGCGGTTTTCGGATAAAAGCCCCCACCGATCCCGCCCACTCGGAGCCGTCCATGTCTGCATACCGTTTTTTGCCTGATCTTTCCGCCGAGGCCATCGCCGACATCCAGGCCGCCGGCCTTAACTGGACCTGCCGCCATGCTTTCTCCGGCAGTCCGGTCTACCGGAAGCGCCTGGCCGAGGCCGGCTACGAGCCCGGCCAGACCCTGTCCCTGGAAGACCTGACCAATTTGCCGCTGACCTCCGTCGAGGACCTGCGCCAGGGCTATCCGTTGCCGCTTTTGTCCGTGCCCGAAGCCGAGGTGGTGCGCATCCACGCCTCGTCCGGCACCACCGGCAAGCGCAAGATTTTGGCCTATACCCAGCGCGACATCGACACCTGGAAGGAGATGTTCGCCCGCTGCTACGAGCTGGCCGGCCTGACCACCCTGGACCGGGTGCAGATCGCCGTGGGCTACGGCCTGTGGACGGCCGGGGCCGGCTTTCAGCTGGGTTGCGAGCATTTCGGGGCCATGGCCCTGCCTGTGGGTCCGGGCAACATGGAGATCCATCTTCAGTTGCTCGAAGACATGGGCTCCACCTGCCTGTGCTCCACCGCCTCCATGGCCCTGCTTTTGGCGGAAGAAGTCCACAAGCGCGACCTGCGCAAGCGCGTGAAGCTGAGGAAAGTGATTTTCGGGGCCGAGACCCACACCGACAAGATGCGCCGCCGCTTCGAGAAGTGGCTGGGCATTGAGGAGAGCTTCGACATCACCGGCATGACCGAGCTCTACGGCCCGGGCGCGGGCCTGGAGTGTTCGGCCCACCAGGGCATCCACTACTGGGCCGACAAGTTCATCCTGGAAGTCCTGGACCCGGTGACCCTGACCCCGGTGGCCCCGGGCGAGGTGGGCGAGATGGTGGTCACTTCCCTTTGCAAGGAAGCCGCGCCGCTTATTCGCTACCGCACCCGCGACCTCACCCGCCAGCTGCCCGAGCCCTGTCCGTGCGGCCTGTCCATGCCGCGCCACGACCGCATCTTGGGCCGTTCTGACGACATGTTCGTGTTTCGCGGCGTCAACATCTACCCCGGCCAGATCGCCAGCGTGCTGGAGCATTTCAAGGACGTGGACAGCGAGTTCCAGATTCGCCTGCTGCGCCACGACGGCCGCGACCAGATGGTGGTCAAGGTGGAGCGCAAGCCCGGGACCGGCGCGGAGCTGGACCAGAACCTGTCCGAGGCCATTTCCATCGAAATGCGCAAGCATCTCTTCGTGCGCGGCTGGGTGGAGATCATGGCCCCGGGCACGCTGCCGCGCACCTTTGGCAAGGCCAAACGTGTGGTGGACGACCGCAACGGCATCGAGGAAGAATAACCGGCCTTGCTGGCCCGCATTTTGGCGAAAGCCCCTGTCGACCAGGCGTCGGCAGGGGCTTTTTGCGTGTGTCGTCTCAGGGGCGGACAGGCCGGTTCTCGGGGATTTCGGTTCCCGGCGTCATGGGGAGAATCGTCTGAAGCGCTGTTCTGGCCGCCCTGGACGGTCGCCGCCCGTCGCCGCCGTCTGTCGGCGGCGCATCAAGCATTGTCGACGACATGCGTCTTTCACTGCTTTTTCTTGTGTTCAAGCCCGCCTGCGTGCTAGCTTCCTTCCAAAATCATTTCCGCTTCCGCCAGCAAGGGCCGGCCTAGCGCGGCTGGTCGGCTGTTGCGCCCAGGCTGGCGGAGCGTGGGGACACGGACACGGCGCAAAAGATGGAGACTGAGACGGCGTTGTTGTGATGCCGAGTCTTGCATCGGTTTGGCCCTGCGCGCCCAAGAACCGACAAGGAGCAAATCATGCAAAAAAAACTGATGGCCCCGGGCGTTTTCTGGCTCGGCGCGGTGGACTGGGACCGGCGGCTTTTTGATGACCTCGTGCCCCTGCCCGACGGCACCTCGTACAACGCCTATCTCGTGCAGGGCACGGACAAGACGGCGCTTCTCGACGCCGTGGAGCCGGCCCTGGCCGACACGCTTTTAGCCCAGCTGGCCGACGTGCCGCGCCTGGACTACATCATCAGCCAGCATGCCGAGCAGGACCATTCCGGGGCCATCGGCTTGCTGCTTGAGCGCTATCCTGAAGCCAAGGTGCTGGCCACGGCCAAGGGCAAGGCCATGCTCCTCGACTTGCTGCGACTGCCCGAGGACCGGGTGGAGGCCGTGGCCGACGGCGACCGGCTGGAGCTTGGCGGCAAGACGCTGACCTTTCTCCATCTGCCCTGGGTCCACTGGCCCGAGACCATGGCCAGTTATCTGGCCGAGGACCGCATCCTTTTTAGCTGCGACTTTTTTGGCTCCCACATCGCCGCCTCGGAGCTGTTCGTCACCGATCCGTGCCGGGTGCGCGAGGCGGCCAAGCGCTACTTCGCCGAGATCATGGCCCCGTTTCGGCCCATGATCGAAAAGAACCTGGACAAACTGGCCGGCCTGTCCATGGCCATGATCGCCCCCAGCCACGGGCAGGTCTACGACAAGCCCGACTGGATTGTGGCCGCCACCCGGCACTGGGCCACGGCAGCGCCGGCCAATCTGGTCGTCCTGCCCTTCGTGTCCATGCACGGCAGCACCCGGCGCATGGTCGAGCATCTGACGGCCGCGTTGGCCGCCCGGGGGACGGAAGTGGAACTGTTCAACCTGACCGTGGCCGACGTCGGCAAGCTGGCCATGGCCCTGCTCGACGCCGGAACCCTCGTGGTCGGCGCGCCCACAGTCCTGGCCGGGCCGCACCCCCTGGCCGCCCATGCCGCCTTTCTGGCCAACGCCCTGCGGCCCAAGGCCAAGTTCCTGTCCGTCATCGGCTCGTATGGCTGGGGCGGGCGCACCGTGGAGGTCCTGGCCGGCATGGTTCCCAACCTCAAGGCCGAGGTGCTGGAGCCGGTCCTGTGCAAGGGCCTGCCCACCTCGGAGACGTATGTCGCCCTGGACCGGCTGGCCGAGGCCATCGTGGCCGGCCACGCCGCCCAGGGGTTCGCGGCCCGGGTGGAGTGACGCGCCGGCCGGCGCGCTGTCGACGAACTCCGGCGTCTGCCCAGGGCTTTACGCCCGGGCGGAGTGGCGATTGGGCCGGCTCGGGAGACTTGCCCGGGCTGGCCGGCTGTCGGCCGTCAGGCGGCCGGGAAGAGTTCCGGGAAAACGATGTCCAGGGCGCGAGTCGGAACGTGCAGACGGACCGGCCCCTTGGGCGTGTCCGAGGCCAGGATGCCGTCGGCCAGGCAGTCGGCCAGAAGGGCGCGGGCCGTGCCGGTCTTGCATGGCAGCTAACTGCCGGTATGATGCATGAAAACGGATGCTGCGGGGCTGGGTTTGCCGATCTTTTTGCCGATGTTTTGAGCGGGATAATGCACTGAAAAAAATGACAATTGGTTTGTTCAGACGACATTTGTCGCCGGTAATCCGGCGTGGCCCTTAGGGCCTTGGCAGCCCGGCCAGTTCGCTGACGCGTTCGAGGGCGTAGTTGAAAAACGACGTGTCGATGTTGACGATGCCGACAAAGGGCGTGTTGAGGTCCTCGATGACCGTGATGACCAGGATGA
>JAEZEM010000119.1 GCA_023417745.1 Pseudomonadota bacterium | reverse complement strand
TCGGCTTCATCATCTGGGTGGGCCTTTTCATCTCCTGGCTCTTCTTCCACGGCGTCAAGCCCCCCCTGGCCGGCTAACCTCACAAGGAGCGCATCATGGAACAGCTCAACGACCTCAAGTTCGCCGAGGAAATCAAGAAGATGGAATACGAGCCCCTGGACGCCACGGAAAAGCGCCTGGTGGCCTGGAGCCTGGGCATCGGCGTCACCCTGCTCGTCGTCTTCTACTTCACCAGCAACATCTTTTTCCCTGGAACGCACGGATAGTTACGTAGAGAGAAGATATGCCTCCGGCGGCCGGGGGGGGGCTAAGCCCCTCCCGGACCCTCCCTGCAAGGGGTATTGGGGGATGGCCGGAGGCATTATGTTGACGTGATGTTTTTGAAAGGCAAGAAGCGAGAGCGTCATAACGTCTTTGGGCACATTGACGCGAACATGGAGGAGACGATGCCAGCCTTTGCCCTACGGTACATCAGCGGTCCCCAGCTGAAACTGACCGTCTCGGACGAACACACCGTGGAGGCCGCGTCCCTGGACGAGGCCCTGCGCAGCCGAAGCGACTGGCCCATCGAACGCAACTGGCCCGGCACCTGCGCCTGGGCCAAAAATCCGGGCACCAGCCTGTATCATGTCGAAGCCTGGGAAGGCACGCTCCTGGCCTGATCGGCCCTGCCTGTCATTTTGCCGCCCAAATCAACGCCCCGGCCGGAACAATTCCGACCGGGGCGCTTTTTCGGCGACAGCGCCGCGCCGGACTTCCTCGCTTGCCGTCTTGTAACAGAAGGCCCTTTCCACTTCGGGCCTTGGACGCGTACCATGATCCCAACGACAGCGGCCAAGGCCCGCCGTCCAGGAGTCGGTCATGCCCACCTCACCCACGTCCAGACTGCTTTCCGTCGATGCCCTGCGCGGTCTGGCCATCGCCGCCATGATCGTGGTCAACAATCCCGGCGACCGGCGCTTCATTTATTCCCAACTGCTCCATGCCCATTGGCACGGTCTGACCCTGGCCGACATCGTTTTTCCGCTCTTTCTCTTCCTGGTTGGCGTGTGCGTCGCCTTGGCCATTGATCCCGACAAGACCCGCGACGCCGCAGGGCGGGCTCGTTTTTGGCGCAAAATCCTCCCGCGCGCCGCCGTGCTTTTCGCCCTGGGACTGGGCGAGAACGCTTATCTGCGCCTGAGCTTCGACGAACTGCGCATCCCTGGCGTGCTCCAGCGCATCGCCGTGGTCTATCTCGCCGCCGCCTGGCTCCAGTCCCGCCTGTCCAGCCGCGCTCTTGCCGGCATCGTCGCCGTAACGCTCCTGGGCTACTGGCTGCTGCTGGCCGCCGTGCCGGTGCCCGGCCACGGCCACCCGTCCCTGGCCATGGAACCCAACCTCCAGGGCTGGCTCGACCAGCTGGTCCTTGGTCAGCACATCTGGAAGTTCAACACGAGCTGGGACCCGGAGGGCATCCTGTCCACCTTCCCGGCCGTCGCCCTGAGCCTCATCGGCGTGCTGGCCGGCCGCTGGCTGCGCCAAGGCGGCGATCGGCCCGGGCGCGCCGGTCTGCTCGCCCTGACCATGATCGCCGTCGCCCTGGCCTGGGGCGTCGTCTTTCCCCTCAACAAGTCCCTGTGCACGAGTTCCTTCGTGCTTTTTACCGGCGGCCTTGGCCTTATGCTCCTGGCCGCCGCCCATGTCGTCCTCGACAGTCGCCCGTCAGCCGGCTGGGCGCGCCCGCTGTGCATCCTCGGCCGCAACCCGCTTTTCCTCTACGTCACGGCCTCGTTTCTGGCCACCAGCCTGCGCCATGTGCGGGTGGTCGGCGCGACAGGCCAGTCCGTTAGCCTGCAAAAGACCATCTATCTCGAGGTGTTCCGTTTTCTGCCGCCCGGTCCTTTCCCTTCCATGTGTTGGGGGCTGCTCATGCTGGCCGCCATGTTCCTGCTGGCCTTGGCCCTTTACGCCAGAGGCATCGTCATCCGGCTCTGACCTTCCTGCCGCTTCTCAATGCCTCCCCACGACGCCTTGAAGCAGCCGTACGAAAGCAATCCACCACGAGGCCTTGGCCGAGGCGTCCCCCGGCGTCGTCCAAGTCGGAGGAGCGCTTTCCAGCCGCCGACCGGCCCTTCTGTCGGCTTTGGCCAAGCTGGCGGCGGACCATGAAAAGCCCCGCCGTCGCGGGCGGCGACGGCGGGGCTGTAAGGACGGGAGCGAGGCTTTTCGTCAATAAGCCGCGATGGGGAAGTCCTCCACCGTGCCGGGCACGCCGGTGGTCGGGGTCTGTTCGCCGCCGGTGAGTTCCTTGACGCGCTCGGAGATGTAGAGGTCGAGCATCTTGAACGTCACCCGGCCGGTGCGTTTGACGTCGGCCTTGCCAAGCACGCCTTCCACCAGCGCCTTGGTAAAGGCCCCGTTTTGCCAATCCGGCTTTTCCAGGGAATATTGTCGGCCGGTGGAGGCGGCAAAGACGATGGCCCCGTTGCCGGCGCTGGAGAGTTCGTTGATCACGCCGTTGACGTCGGTCATGCCGCGACGCGACGCCCCCATGATGGAACCGCTGTGGCAGGTGTCCACGAAAAAGAGCGTCTTGCCGGCGATGTTGCGGATGGTCTTTTGCACTTCCATAAACGGCAGCCCCGAGGCACGCAGTTTCTCCAGCTCCACGGTGGTCGGCAGGAAGTAGTAGTCGCCGTTTTTGTCGTTCACCCCATGCCCGGCCAGGAAGATCATGGCCACGTCGTGCTGGGTGGTCTGGCGTTCGATCCAGTCCAGGCCGTTGAGGATGGCTTCCTTGGTGGCGGCCTCGTCGGTCAGCGTGCGCACCACCACGTCGCTGTAGAGCTTGCCCTTTTGCAGGGCCATGGCGGCGGCGAAGTCCTTGGCGTCCTTGGCCGGATAGGTCAGCGACAGGGACTTGTCGGCATAGGCTCCGGCCCCGATGGCCAGGACGTAGAGCTTGGAAGCCGGCGCGGCCGGCGCGGCGGCCCGGCCGGTCCACTTGAGCTTGACCGTGGCCGGGGCCGAGGGGCCGTTTTTGTTCTCGGCCACCACCGAAAGCACCACGTCGCGCTCGGGCAGGGCCACATTGCTGGTCAGCACGCTCGGCTCAAGGCCCCGGCCGGCGAGATTGGGGCGCTGTTCCAGCACGCGCGCGCCGTCCACCAGCACCCGCACGGCGGTAATATCCTCGCCGCCGGGGCTGCGCACGGCGTATTTGACGGCCATGTCCGGCGCGGCAAATCCCCCGCCCGGGGCCGGGTTCAATATTTCCACCACCGGCGGGCGGGCGGCCAGCACCGAGGGGGCGCGCACGTCGCCGCCCCGGGCCACGTTGGCTGCGGCCAGGGCCCGGTCCTCGTCCAGGGCGCGCGGGACCATGTCCACCACGTCGGGCCGATGGTAGGCCTCGCGGAAACGCGAGGCCGGGAAGAAGTTGGCCGCGTGGTCCGGGCCGTTGTTGACGTTCCAGCCGATCATGTCCTCGCCGCCCGGGGAGGCGTCGTAGTAGCCGGTGGGGGTCCAAAGCACCCAGCGTTTGCCGTCGGCGTTGGGAAAATAGGACAGCAGTTCGCGCCCGTCTTCCAGGCGGTACCAACGGATGGAGCCGTCGCCCATGGCCGCGACGACCATCCGGCCGTCGCCGCTGACATTGACCGCCCAGACCGTGTCCGGGGCCGGGGTCTGCCACAACGGCGCGCCGTCGGCCCCGTAGGCCCGGACGTTCCAGGAGGTGCCCAGGATCAGCCGGCGGTTGTCCGGGGCGATGGCCAGGGAAAAGGAGGTCTCGAAGTCCTTCATCTTGAGCGGCTGGCCGTTAAGCGTCGGCGTGCGCCCCCCTTCCCAGCCGGCCACGGTCAGGCCCGCGACCTGGGTTCGCGGCGCGGCCATGTCCGGGGTCACGGCGTCGATCTGTCGCAGGTCGCGGCCGGGCAAGGCGAAGCGGTAGACGCCCTTGCGTCCGCCCACGGCGTAGCCCACCGTCTCGCCGGTGCGGTCGAGGTAGAAGGCCCGCACCGAGGACCGGTAGTCCTGGGTGGCCGGGGAGCGGGTCATGCCGAAGCTGCCGTCCGGGCGCAGCACGCCCCAGCGCGGGGCCACCGTGCCGTAGGCCACGCCGCCGTCGGGCAGCGGACACAGGGCCACCACGGCCGATTTGCCGGTGTCAAGGTCGCGGTACTGCACGTAATCGGAAGGCTTGAAGCTGCGAATGGGGCAGCCCCGGTCCGTGACCCAGCGGCCGGCGGCCAAAAGCGACCCGTCGGCGGCAAAGGCGACGGTGGCGAGGTTGCCGTTGTCCACGCCGGCCAGGTTGGGCGCGCCAAGCAGTCCCAGGGTCTCGGCGTCCAGGACCGTGACGGCCGGGGTGTCGGTGAAGCCCACGGCCAGCTGGCTGCCGTCCGGGGAAAAGGCCAGGGAAAAGGGCCGCGCCCCGCCCTGGGTCTGGCTCTTGGCGAGCAGGGTCAGGCCCGTGTCGGCCACGCGGTAAAGGCGCACCGAGCCGTCGTAGCAGGCCGTGGCCAGATGGCCCTTGCCGTCGAAGGCCGCGCCGTAGCTCTCGCCCTTGTAGTCGCGGTCCTGACCGACCAGCGCCAGGTCGGACAGCCGCCAGACGCGAAGACCGTCCTCGCCGAGGACAGCGGCCAGATAGGCCCCGTCGCGGGAGATGGCCAGATGGTTGACCACGCTGGGCAGGCCGGTGAGGCGGCGCACGAGCTGGCCGGATTCGCGGTCGAAGACATAGACGCTGTGGGCCTTGTCCCAGCCGTAGCCGGACCAGCCGCCGCAAAAGACGTAGCGGCCGTCGGGGCTCATGGCCACGCTGTAGAGCCGGCCTTCGTATTCATGGCCGATGGGCGGGCGCAGCACGCGCAGTTGTTCGCCGGTCTTGATGTCCCAGACGCGGCAGGTCTTGTCGTCGGAGGCCGTGGCCAGATAGCGGCCCAGCGCGTCCACGGCGATGCGCTTTATGAGCGCCGTGTGCATGCCGGTTTCGATGCGCAGGATCGGCTCGGCGGGCGGCGTGGCGGCGGCGGCGTGCGTGAAGGAGAAAAGGAGAACAAACAGCGTGAGAACGAGTATGCGAAGGCGCATGGGCAGACTCCTCGCCCAATACCGGGCGGCGCGCATTCTTCTCCCCGCCGCCAGCCCACGTCAAGCCCGCAAGGGCCGTGCCAGGGCCGGAAAACCAGCCCTGGCGCGACGTTTCGACCTTTGTTAACGCTTTATGAATTTCCGCTCATGCGCCACAGGCGCGCAAGCCTATTCTCACTTCCGACCACCGTGATATTCTCGCCCCCTTACCCAGGCGGGGGGTCTGGGGGCCTGAGGCCCCCAGCGGAGAGGTCCAGGAGAGGCAGCGCCTCTCCTGGCCGCCGGAGGCGTCACCCGGCCTTCGGCCGGGCGGCCTGGTCCACCAAGTAGGCCATGGACTGGTAGGGGATGCCGCCGTGGAAGGACAGGCCGATTTCGCAGGTACGGCTGTTGCTGTAGCCGGCCGTGACCGTGGCCGGCAGTTGCCCGGGCAGATCGGCCAGGGCGGCGGCGTTGAGTTC
>JAEZEM010000109.1 GCA_023417745.1 Pseudomonadota bacterium | reverse complement strand
ACATAGAGCCGGCCCAGGTTGAAATAGAGGTTGGGGTCGGACTTGGCGAATTCGGCCGCGCGCATGAAATAGCGTTCGGCGATGTCGTACTTGCGCAGTTTGCGCAGGACGATGGCGATGCGGTTGTAGTGGTGGATCTGGTCGGGCGACAGCTCAATGGCTTCATCGAGGTAGGAAAACGCGTCCTCGTAGAGTTCGCCGCCGATGAAAAGTTCGGCGATGCGGGCGCGCAGATCGGCGTCGCGAGGATGTTCCTTGGCGAGCTTTTCCAGCAGCGCCTTGGCCTCGTCGATGCGCTTTTCCTCGATAAGGAGCTTGCCTTGGGCCAACCCTTCGGCAATGCGCTGCTCCTTGTCGGCCATCATGTCCTTGGCCTGCTCCACGGCCGTGGCTTGCAGTTCGCCAAGCACATTGAAGAGCTGCTCGGCCAGCTCTTTTTCCGAGCCGGGCTTGTAGTCGAGGATGAGGGGATAGATGGTGCGCAGGTTCCTGTCGCCGTTAAGGTGCAGGACCGCGTCAGTGATGAGCTTGGAGAATTCTTCTTTTTCCGAACGAATAAGCGGCGTGCGCATGACCGCCGCGATGGCTTCGTACAAGGCCGAGACGGCCGGCAGGGGTTTGGCCTGCTTGAGGAACGTCCCGACCTTGTTGATCTGGGCCCGAGCTTTGGTCAGTTCGCCTGACATGCTACCCCGGCGCTGCGGCGCCCGTGCTTATTTGCCCGTTTCCTTGCGCACCAGATTGCGGAAGCGGCTGAAGAAATATCGGCTGTCATGGGGACCCGGCGCCGCTTCGGGATGGTACTGAATGGCGATGACGGGTTTTTTCTTGTGGGCAAAGCCCTCAAGAGTATTGTCGTTTAAATTGACGTGGGTCAACTCTACGTCGGACAGGCTCTCGATGTCCACGCAAAAACCATGGTTTTGCGAGGATATCTCGATGCGGCCGGTCTGGAGGTCCTTGACCGGATGGTTGAGCCCGTGGTGTCCGAACTTGAGCTTGAAGGTGCGTCCGCCGAGAGCTAGGCCCAGGAGCTGATGGCCCAGGCAGATGCCGGCCAGAGGGTATTCGTTGACCAGAAGGGACGTGGTGTGGACCAGGTCGGTCAGAGCCGCCGGGTCGCCGGGGCCGGGGGAGAGAAACACCGCGTCGGGGCCAAGCTTGCGCACCTGTTCGGCCGTGGTGGTATAGGGCACCACCAGCATGTCAAAGCCCTGGGCAGTCAAAAGCCGCAGGATGTTCCATTTGATGCCCATGTCGAAGACCACCAGCCGGGGACCGGTTCCGGGCCAGGCGTAGGTCCCGTCCACGATCTTGGCCGGCTCCATGGCCGTGCCGGACCAGGTGAACGGCGCATCGCAGCAGACCCGGTCGGCCAGGCCAAGGCCCTCCATGGACGGCAGGCCCTTGGCCAGCTCGACCACGCGGTTCGGGTCGGACACGTCGGTGGAAATGTAGCCGCGCATGGCCCCGTGCAGGCGCAGGTGGCGGGTCAGCGCTCGGGTGTCGATGCCTTCGATGCCCGTTACGCCCTGGCTGGTCAGGTATTCGGGCAGGGTCATGGTGGAGCGCCAGTTGGAGGGCTCCTTGCAGCATTCCTTGACGATGAAGCCGGCCACGCGGATGTGGGCCGATTCGATGTCGTCGGGGTTGATGCCGTAGTTGCCGACGTGGGGATAGGTCATGCACACCATCTGCCCGGTGTAGGACGGATCGGTGAGCACTTCCTGGTAGCCGGTCATGCCGGTGTTGAAGATGACTTCGCCGCCGGCGCTGCCCTCGCCGGTAAAGGTGTGGCCGTGGAAAAGAGTGCCGTCTTCAAGGGCCAAAATGGCTTTCATGCGTGTCTCCGGACGTGTTCGCTAAGGACCGCAGCTTGCGGCCGGCGGCAGGGTATATCGGAAAGGGGCCAGCGTAAAGGGCCGGACGTCCCCGGGTGCAGGGCTCAATTAAGGCCTCTTGGCTTGCTGCGCAAGGCCAAGTTCAATCAGGCGCGCGATGAGCGCGGGGAAGTCCAGGCCTGCCGCCGCCGCCGCGCGCGGCAAAAGGCTCGTCGGCGTCATGCCGGGCAGGGTGTTGACCTCCAGGAGCTTGAGGCCGTCCGGGGCCAGGATGCAGTCGGCCCGGCTGTAGCCGTGAAGCCCGAGAACCCGGTGGGCGGCCAGGCTCAGGCGCGAAAGTTCCTCGGTCACCGCCGGTTCCACTGGAGCCGGGCAGATTTCGTCGGACGCGTCCGGCTCGTACTTGCTGGCGTAATCAAAAAATTCCCCGGCCTTGGGCCGGATGAGGATGGGAGGCAAGGCTTCGTCGCCCAGGACGGCGCAGGTGAGTTCCGGGCCGGAAAGCCCCTCCTCGATCAGCGCGTCATCGCCGTGGGCAAAGACTTTTTCCAGGGCGGCCGGCAGCTCTTCGGCCCGGCGCACCAGGGTCATGTGGATGCTCGACCCGCCGAGATTGGGCTTGACGAACCAGGGCAGAGGAAAATCCGGGCGCGCCTGCGTGCCGGCGTCACGGGGCACGAACACCCAGCGCGGCGTGGGCAGGCCGGCCTCGATGAAAAGCTGCTTGGAAGCGGCCTTGCTCAGCGCCAGAAACGACCCGGCCGGGCCGCTGCCCTGATAGGGCACGCCAGCAGCATCGAGCAGCGCTTGCGGCAGCCCGTCCTCGCCCGGCGCGCCGTGGAGGCTTATAAAAACGAAGTCGCAGGCCTTGGCCCGGCGCACAAAGCCGGGGAAGTCCTGGGAAAGGTCAAACGGCACGACCTCGTGGCCAAGGGAGGTCAGAGCTTTTTCGATCTGGGCCGCGCCGGAGAGCGAAACGACCCGCTCACTCGACCAGCCGCCCGCAACCAAAAGTATTTTCATGGATGTTCACGCCAAGCGTTGCGGCCAGGGCCCGTTCGATAGCCTCGGCCTGTTGGAAGGACTCGCGGATGCGGGCCCGGATGTAATCAGTGGTTCCGTAGCGCACGAGCAGATCGTCAAAGCGCGCTTCCAGGGTCACGATCTGGTTGTGCTTGACCCGTTTGTCGCTATAAATGAGGGCCAGCGGCAAGAAATCGGCGGCAAGGTCGATCTCGCGCGGCCAGTGGACATGGCACAGCACCCCCTGGGCCAGGGCCGGATTGCCGGTGATCTCCTGCACCCAGGCCGCCCCGAGCTGGCAGTGGTTGCCGCCGTGGCATATGGTGTAGGTCTTGGCCAGATCGTGGAGCAGGGCGGCCGCCCGCACCGCGGCCACGTCCACGGCCAGCCC
>JAEZEM010000102.1 GCA_023417745.1 Pseudomonadota bacterium | reverse complement strand
TTGAGGTTGAAGACCGGGTCGCGGGTGGAGGACAGCTGGTGCACCATCTTCAGCGTAGGCGCGCCGCGGTCGAACAAGCCCGGGTCGGTCTCTTCCAGGATGATGATGCAGGAGGATTTGATGCGCGCGTCAGCGGTGTCCACGGCGGCGGTGGCGTAGTTGGCGAAGTCCATGCCGGTGATGAAGCGGCCGCGCTTTTCGACGTGCAGGATGGGCTCCTGGCCGTCTTCCCAGGAATCGACGCGCACCTTGCCGGTGAGGACTCCGGTGTCGACGCCGACGTAGGGGATGGGCTCGGTCAGCGCGAACGCGCCGCGCCAGGGAGCGCGATCCGGGGACGGGGCGCACAGGGTCATGTAGTGGTCGCGCTGTTCGGTGGTGCCGCGCTCGTGGATGGGCGACAGGGCCAGGTTGTTGGCCAGGGAGCAGGTGGCCGCGCCGGCGTCGACCCAGGAAAGTTCGAAAGCGACCAGGGACAGGGCCATGTTCTTCGGCCCTTCGATGAAGCCGCCCTGGTGGGGATCGAGGAAGACGGCGGTGATGCCGGCTTCGTCGAAGGTTTTCAGCAACGAGTCCTTTTGTTCAGTCCATTCATGGGAATGGCGCACGCCGTCGGCCACCATGCGGGCCACGACGCCCCGGGCCACGGAACGGGCCGACTGCACGGCCATCTGGAGATCGAAGCGGTCGGCGTAGCGCCACATGATTTGCCGGACATCGTCGCCCGGGAGAGTACGTAGGGTTTCCATAGGTCTCGCCTGGTTCGTGGTTGCTGGCGCGGGAGCGCAGGTGTGCGCTGATTATAAAGTAGGGGAAGCTAAAATATTCGGCTCCACGCGTCAATCCGGGGCGCGCCGCGACGGCGGCTGCCCCGGCGCGTCGAACAGGCCGGCATCGTGGTGGATTCTTGTCCGGCCGGACTTGTGCAAATGGTCGCGGTCCGGTACGAATCCAGGCAGGGGGCGTGTCCCCCGCAACCTCCGACTCGGCGGGCGGCCATGCCGTATGTCCTGACGCACCATTTCGACCCGGACTTCGAACAGCGCCGGCTGCGCCCGAAGAACCGGGAGGACGGCAGCGTGGACCAGTTCGACCTGGGCTACGTGCAAAACGTCGCCGCTGGCCAGCTCCTGGCCGAATGGACGCCCCTGGCTCCGGGCGAGGACACGCCGGACGGGGCCGTCGTTTCGGAAAACACCGCCTTTCCCCACGGCGAAGGCTGCAAGGTCGATCCGGATAACCCGCTTCGGCTGCTGGCCGCCGTCAACGGCCACGTGGCCCGCATCGACGGCCGCATCACCGTGCGCGAGACCCTGCCCATCGGCCGCGACATCGATTTCCACACCGGCAACATCGTGGCCCTGGGCGACGTCATCATCGGCGGCGACATCCGTTCCGGGTTCACGGTCATGGGCCGCCACGTCACGGTGACCGGGCTGGTGCTGGCCGCGCGGGTGCGGGCCATGGGCAACGTCACCTGCAACGGCGGCATCCAGGGCGGCGGCAAGGCTACCCTGCGGGCTGGGCGCAGTCTGCGGGCCAGGTTTTGCGAAAACGCCGTGCTCCATGCCGCCCAGAACATCCTCATTGATGGTTCGGCCATGCATTGCCGGCTTTTCGCCGGGGAGAAGCTGGCGGTCAAAGGCCGGCTGGCCGGGGGCGAGATCTACTGCGGCGAGGCGGTCTACGTGGGCGAGCAGCTCGGCGGCGGCGGCCAGAGCCAGACGCGGATCCTGCTCGGCTACGATCCCGAGCGCATCCACAAGGACCAGCACATCAAGGCCGGGCTGCGTCAGGCCCTGCTCGACGTCGAGGCCAGCCGGGTGGACCTGGGGCGCGGCGGGGAAGTGGCCAAGGACTACGCCGATGCCCTGGCCCAGGGCGAGCAGCGTGTCGAGACTTTCCGCCGGCAGCTCAAGCGCTTGTGGGAGAGTCCGGCGGCCACCCGGCGTTTTTCCAGCTGCCGGGTCATTGTGCCGGGCCGCATCGGGGCCAATGTGGAAATTTCCATCGGCGAGGCCCACGCCGTCATTCCCGAGGACACCCGCGACGCCGTGATCCGCTACCAGGACGGCGAGATCGTGGTGGAGCATCCGGCGTTGCGCAAGTAGGCGCGCCGCGCCATTCCCGTTTCCCCCGGCCCGGAGCGCGCCGCCGGCGAAAGCCTCGTGTCGCGTCTCCGAAAAGCGTATAAGGCCTTTCGCAGGCAACAACCTAAAATCATGAGTTTTTAAAAAATACTATCGTATTTTTCAGGGACGCTCCACTAGGCTGTTTTTCCCGCGCGGAGCAACACGTCCCTGAGACCGTCGATCATCAGGTCGATCTCCTCTCGGGAAATCGTCAGCGCCGGCATGAAGCGCAGGATGTCGGGCCGTGGAGCGTTGAGCAACAGCCCCGCCGGCTCCAGTTCGCGGGCGAGTTCCACACAACGCGCCGCCCGGTCGTCGGCGAGCAGCAAGGCCCGCAGCAGGCCGCGTCCGCGTTCGCCGCGAAGCCCCAGTTCCCGTGACAGCTCCAGCAGCCTGGCCGACAGGTATTCCCCCTTGGCGACCACCTCTTTCAGAAAATCCGGCGCGGTGAGTTCTTCAAAGACGGCTAGGCCGACGGCGGTCATGAGCGGATTGCCGTTGTAGGTGCCGCCCTGGTCGCCGGCCTCGAAACAGCAGACTGCCTCCCGGGCCAGCAAGGCCGACAGCGGCACGCCGCCGCCGATGCCCTTGCCAAGCGTCATGACGTCCGGGGCGATACCCGCCTGCTCGTAGGCGAACAGGGTTCCGACCCGGCCCATGCCCGTTTGCACCTCGTCCACCATGAGCAGCAGGCCTTCCTCGGCGGTCAGGGTCCGCAACGCCCGCAGAAAGCCGTCGTCGGCCGGAATGACTCCGGCCTCGCCCTGGATCGGCTCCAGCATGACCGCTACGGTATGGGGGCCGACAAGGGCCCGCACGGAGTCGATGTCGTTGAGGCGCGCCTTGGGAAAGCCAGGCACTTGCGGCGCGTAGAGCGTGTCCCAACCAGGCTTGCCGGAAGCCGACATGGCGGCCAAGGTGCGGCCATGAAAGGCGTTTTCGAAGGTGATGATCTCGAACGCCCCCTGGCGGTGTTTGCGGCCCCATTTGCGGGCCAGCTTGATGGCCCCTTCGTTGGCCTCGGCGCCGGAATTGGCGAAAAAGACCCTGTCGAAGACCGAGCAGGCCGTCAGCCGGCGGGCCAGTTCCATGGCCGGCGGGTTGTAGAAGGCGGGACTCGGGTTCACAAGGGTCGATGCCTGATCGGTCAGGGCGCGGGTGACGGCCGGATGGCAATGGCCCAGGCAGTTGACCGCCCAGCCCTGGACGAAATCGAGGTGGCGCTTGCCGGTCTGGTCGGTGAGCCAGGAGCCCTGACCGCTGGTGAAAACGATGTCGGGCCGGGAGGTTATCCACATGAGGGCGCTAGCCTGATCGGCCGGAGCGCAGGGGGTTTTTGCGATCATGATCGCTCCTTTGCGTGGGCAAGGACAGGCAAGGGCGTTTGCCCGTGCAGCCGCGCGGGACGCCTTCGATGCCCTGCCCGGAGCAGGCGTTAGGACGTCTGATTGTAGTCCGGATGGTCCTCGGGTTCGAGGTCGAGCACTTCCTCGCCGCCGATGTAGTGCATGAGGATGGGGTTTTCCACGGCCTTGAGCAGGTTGGCGATGGCTCCCTTCAGGCGATTGACGTTCTCCACGATCAAATTCACGTACTGCATCTTTTTTTCGACTTCCATGCGCTCGATGGTCAGTCCGATCAGATGCCGCATGGCGGCCTCGGCGTGGAGCGGCCAGGGGCCGGGCACCAGCTGCATGGCCTCGCTGATAAGCGCCGTGCCGATCTCATCTTCGTGGTCGAGAAAGTCTTCGTAATCTTCCAAAATCAGCTCGGCCCCGTTTTTCATGATGGCCAGCACGTTGTTGCCCACATGGGCCATGCCGCCGGCCGCCTTGGCCAGGGCGTCGCGGCCCACTTCCAGTTGTCGGCCCACGGTGAGCGACACGATGCGGGCGCAGTCGGCCAAAAAGTCGGTCTCGTAGCGGTCGAAATAGTTGACCTTCTTGGAATAGAGCATGATCAGGCCAAAGGCCTTGTCGTCCGGGCCGCGCAGGAAAAACGACAGCCGGCAGCGGTAGCCTTCGAGATAGGGCACGCAGTCGATGGATTCGCCGCCGCGCTCCGGGCCAAGCAGGTTGTTGGAGCGCACGAACAGCATGCGCGGATTGGCCACCGAGCGCATGACCGGATGGTGGGGCAGGGCCTCTTCCATGAATTTCACGAAGATGGGCGTGGCCCGGCCGGTGTGGGTGTTGGCCGCGATGTTGACCCAGTGGCCGGACTCGTCGTGCAGGCGGCAGACGTAGAGGTCGGCCTTGAGTTCCTTGAGCAGCACCTCGGCGCTTTGCTCCAGGATCTCGTCGGCGGTCTGGAAGTCCTGGCCGGCGTTGATGAGTTCGTAGAAAATCTCCAGCATGAGCTTGGCTTTTTCATGGGCCTTTTTGGCCAGGCCGAAGCGGTGCTCCAACTGGACCAGACCGGGATTGGCCTTGCGCAGGCCCTCGATCTTGGTGACCTTGATGCGGTCGAGTTCCAGGCGGATGGCGGTCAGCGCGCCCAGCAGCGATTCCCAATCGGTCACCGGCCGGTCCGGGTCCTCAAACGGGGGGACCAGGGGCAGCACGTCCAGAGACGTTCTGATGGACAGCAGCAAATCGCACACGGCCCGGCGCACGGCTTCCGGGGCCGAACCAATGATGTTGAGCAGATGTTCGCGGGGGTCGCTTGCCGTCAGCAGAAGCGGCGTGGCAATGGGGCAGCAGTCGGCTTTGAGGGTCATGTCGCTTCCTTGGGCGCGGGGTCAGATGGGGACAGCATAGCGCGGGCAGCGCCGTCTGTCATCCGGGCGTCACAAGGAGACGGCGTCGAAGCGCATGGTTTCGAAATCGGCGATGAGCACCTTGCCGCACAGCGCTCCGGGCCGGCCGGCCAGCAGGCGCACGGCTTCGGTCGACAGCAGGGCGGCCACGGCCATGACCGCCGGAGACGGACAGCCGAGCACGTCCTCGGCCGCCGTGCCCGAGCCGCCGCCGCCGAAAAGATCGGCCGGCGACGGGCCGCCGGGCAGCACCGTGGCCACCAGACCGGTGTAGCCGGCCACAGCGCCGGTGACGAGCGGAATGCCGCGCGCGGCGGCGGCGGCGGTCAGCGCCGGCCGGTCCTTGAGGCCCCCCAGGGCGTCCACGGCCACCGCCGCCCCGTCCAGGAGCGCGTCCATGCCGGTCCGGTCCAGGAAGGCGGTCTGGGCGTAAAATTCCACCGAGGGATTGACGGCCGCCGCCCGCTCGGCGGCCAGCGTCGCCTTGGGTCGGCCCACGGCGTCCAGGCGCGAGAGGAGCTGGCGGTTCAAGTTGCTTTCCTCGAACACGTCGCCGTCGGCGGCCGCGATGACGCCCACCCCGGCCCGCACGAGATTTTCTACGATGCCGCCGCCAAGGCCGCCAAGGCCCACCAAGGCGGCCTTGGAAGCCAGCAGCCGGGCCTGCTCGGCCAGGGAAAAAGCGTGGAGGTTGCGGGCGTAGCGCAAGGGGCACAGGCCGGCCTCCAGGGCGGCGATCTCCACGAGCCTTGGGGCCAGGGCCAAGCGCGCGGCCAGCTCGGCCACGGCCGGGGCGTCGAGGAAGCGGCCGAGGCGACCGTCGGGATAGACCCCGTCCCGGGCGGCGGCGTCCAGGGCGGCTGCCAGGGCCGTGTCGGCAGGGACGGCGGGAGCGGGGGGCATCGGGCTAAGCGGCGTGTCATGGGCCATGGCGGCCTCCGGCGGACGGGCCGGCCGGCAGCGGCTCGGCCCGGGCTTGCGAAGGGGAGCCGGGCGTTGTCGCGGCCCCCCAAAAACGGCACAATTGCGAAACGGCGTCATCCCCCGGCGCGGCGTTGCCGCGACCGAGGGCTTGCCGGTCAGCCGCCGGTGATGGGCGGCACGAAGGACACGACGCTGCCCGGGGCCAGCACGGTGTCGAGCCCGGCCGGGGCTTCGTTGACCAGCACCGAGCCCAGGGCTTCGGGTTCGATGCCGAGCCGGTCGGCCAGTTCACCCACGGTTTCGCCGGGGCCGATGGAGGCCACGCCGCCGGGAGGGGCATAGGGAGCCAGCGTGGCCAGGGCGCGGACGGTGACGGTGTCGCTCACGCTTCGCCCTCCGGAGCTTCGATCCATTTGTTGAGGGCCTGGACGATCTTGGTGGCCTGATCGCGGCTGGAAATGGCGAACTTGGACTGCACGCGGTAGGTGTCGCCGGATTTCTTGTAGCGGCGGATGGCGTAGCGGTCCGGGCTGTAGGCGTCTTTCTTGGGGTCCCACTGGACGAAGCGGAAAATGATGGTGGTCCAGGCCCCCCGGGTCAGGATCACCTTATCGAGTTCCTTGGTGAGCATAACGCCGTCTTCTTCGTAGTTGACGGTCAAATCGTCGATGGTCTCGGCCACGCGGGCACCTCGCTTAGGAATTTTCGGACTGGTGTTGCAGTTGGGAATCGCGTTCC
>JAEZEM010000075.1 GCA_023417745.1 Pseudomonadota bacterium | reverse complement strand
CCTGGGATACGTCCGCAGCCGCCTGAACGGCGGACCGCTTTTCGGCTTCGGCCGGCGCTCCGGTGGCCTCGGGCATTTCGGACAGGACCGTGACCGCCTGGGCGGCAACGGGACGCCTTTCGACCTCGCCCGGCGCAATGAGGGCCTCGGCCTCTTCAGGCAAGTCCGCATCGGCCCGGGCGGCGGGCCGCTTTTGGGCCTCGGCCGGCGCATTGGCGGCTTCCGCCTCTCTGGCGATGTCCGCGCGAGCCCGGGCCACGAGCCGGGCCAGGGCCGCTGAAACGTCTTCCTCTTCGCCGGCCTCGGTTGCGCCGGCCGCGTCGACGTCAGCCGTCGGGGCCGGCGTTTGGGCCGCTTCGGCCGCCCGGGGCGAGGACGTCTCGTCGGTGGCCGGGTCAACAGCCGGCTCTCCGGCCGGTTCCCCTGCCGCGTTTCCGGCCGCCGAAGCAGCCTTGGCGGCAGCCTTGGCAGCGGCTTTGGCGGCCTTTGTCACCTTGCCGCCCCCGGCCAAAATCTCCAGCGTCTGCTGGGCCGCGGCCAAAAGCCCGTCAACGAACTTGGCCTTGCCCGGATAGGCCATGGCCCCGAGAAAGGCCCGCACCGCCGCGAAATCGGCGCACACGTGGGCATATTCCTGGCGGCCGGCGATGTCCTCGGTTTCCGGGTAGGTGACGATGTAATAGCAAAAAAACCGGCCGGCCTGGGTGCGGATGACGGCGAAAAGCTCCACCCGCCCGCCCGCCGGCGGCATGAGCCCGTCAGGCAGCACGTCGCGGCGGTAGTACGCCAACAGCGTCCCCGTGACGGCCACGGCCGACCCGTTGCGGGCCAGCCGGTATTTCTTTTGTTTGCCGACGAGCTTGTCGCCGATATCCTTGTCGTTTCTGGGTCGAAAAAAAGGCAGCATGGGACTGGGCCTCCGCAGGCGACGACATGCCCCGGCGTCGTCGCCGAAACTGGCCGCATATAGCGCCAAGCCTTGTCCGGGTCAAAGGGGCTGCGGGCCGTGCCTGGGGGCATTTTGAGCTTGCCAGAGCCGGGGAAAACGCGCATGGTGATGGCGAGGGAAATTTCTCTCCCCGCTCTGGGCGCGCCGACTCCGGCGACGCCCTTTTTTATGGCTTGAATTTGTGAAAATAATCACAAAGTTTCTCCTCCGACTTGGCCTCTGCACCGTCATTTTTTCTGTTCATTGTGAAAAACGGTATAATAGCAGGAGTTTCTTGACATGACGAGGCTGTAATGGTCTATGCTGCGACAAAAGTCTCGTGGCCCGGCAGTGGGCCAGCAAGACAAGGTCGAATGCTGAAACGGCCTCGCCGCGACACGTCGGATGCAGCCCTCCTGAACCGCACTGCGTGTCGCGCCGAAGTCGCCAGCGTTCCGACCAGCGGTGCGGCGGCAGGCTTCGCGTCTCCCCGCCAGCGGCAACAAGGCTTATGCGGCCACCCGGCCGCCGTATTTCACCCCGCGACGCAGTTCGCCGCCAATGACAAGGAGGCCCGACGTGAAAAACTGGAAATGGACCCTGCCTGTGGGGCTGTTGGCCATCGTGGCCATCGCCCTGTGGTTTGAGCCGGCTTTCGCCGACAAACTCTCCGACGCCATCGCCAAGGCTCCCCAGGGAACCGAACCCGGCCAGATCGATCCGTCCAAGCCGGCCGGCTTCCTCGGCATTCCCGGCTCCCCGGTGGTCAACCCCATCCTGGCCTTCTGTTGGGCCGTGTGGGTCGGCTGGATCTTCTCCACCGTGGGCGCGTTCGGCGGCGTCATGTCCGGCGTGGGCCACATGAGCGTCTTCGGCTTCGGCGCCTATGCCGGCGGCTTCAAGAAGACCGCTCCGGAGCTCGGCAAGGTCATCACCGACTCCATCAAGGCCTCCAACCAGTTCCTGGTCGGTCTCTCCGCCGCCATCAGCTCCTTTAACTACCTCAAGATGAAGCGCCTGGTCGTGCCCCTGGCCATCACCCTGGGCCTGGGTTCGCTGCTCGGCGCCTGGCTGGCCCAGGAACTCTCGGCCGGCAAGCTCGATTTCAAGTCCTACCAGGGCTATTTCGGCCTCTTTGTCCTGTTGCTCGGCGCTTGGCTCCTCTACGAGACCACCCCGGCCGGCCAGGCCAAGAAGCAGACCGCCAAAAAGGCCGCCAGGGCCTTTGAGGACGCCGCCAAAAAGCAGGCCTCGGGCGAATCCGTTGACCCCAAAAACGTCGGCCTGCACATCAACCACTTCTCCGTCTCCAAGTGCGCCTTCACCTTCTACGGCGTGCCCTTCCAATTCAATCCGCTGATTCCGTTCCTGGGCGGCATCGTCATCTCGGCCGTGGCCGCCTTCCTCGGCGTCGGCGGCGGCTTCCTGCTGGTGCCGTTTTTGACCAGCGTCACCCAGCTGCCCATGTACCTGGCCGCCGGCACCTCGGCCCTGGCCGTCCTGGTCAGCATGGTCACGAGCATCATCACCCTGCTCATGAAGGGCACCCCCATCGAGTGGCACTTCATCGGCCTGGAAATGCTCGGCATCGCCGTGGGTTCCTTTGTCGGCCCCATGACCTCCAAGTACTTCTCCGACGTGTGGCTCAAGCGCCTGTTCATCGTGCTGTCCCTCTACGTCGGCATCGGCTACCTCCTGGCCGGCTTTTTCAACTACAAGATTCCGGGCGTGTAGAAACCTCTCGGACTCCCTGGACACGGCTCCCCGTCCCGGCTACCTGGGGCGGGGAGCTTTTTTGCCTATGAACGACTTGTTGCTGCGCGCCTTTCTCGGCCTCGACGCCGTCTTGATCGCCCC
>JAEZEM010000310.1 GCA_023417745.1 Pseudomonadota bacterium | reverse complement strand
CAGGTGATATGAAAGTTTCCGTGGCCTATCCGCCGCTGTCCTCGGACAAGGGCACGCCGCTTCTGTCCCAGAACCGGCAGTTCCAGTGGTTCACCAACCCCACCTACATCTACCCCATGGTGCCGGCCTATGCCGCCAGCCTCATGGCTTCGCGCGGCCACACCGTCACCTTTGACGACGGCATCGCCGACGAGATGACCTACGAGGCCTTCAAGCGCGACCTGGTCGCCAAGGCCCCGGATCTCATCGCCATGGAGACCAAGACCCCGGTGGTGACCCGGCACTGGAAGATCGTGGCCGACCTCAAGGCGGCTTTGCCCGGCGCGACCATCGTGCTCATGGGCGATCACATCACCGCGCTGCCCCGGGAAACCATGGAAAACTGCCCGGTGGACTACGCCATCTGCGGCGGCGACTTCGATTTTATTTTGGCCGACTTGGTCGATCATCTCGACGGCCGGCCCGTGGCCCTGCCGGCCGGGGTCTGGCGGCGCGAGAACGGCGAAATCGTCGACGGCGGCGTGGGGAACCTGACCCACAACCTCGACGAGCTGCCCTACATCGACCGCGAGCTCATCAAGTGGCAGCGCTACGCCTTTAAAAACGGCAATTTCAAGTACACCCCCGGGGCCTATGTCATGGCCGGGCGCGACTGTTGGTGGGGGCGTTGCACCTTTTGCAGCTGGACGACCCTTTTCCCCGGCGCGACCTACCGCACCGTGTCCCCGGCCCGCCACGTGGCCGAGATCGAGCGGCTGGTCAACGACTACGGCATCCGCGAGATCTTCGACGACTCGGGCTGCTTCCCGCGCGGGGCCTGGCTGGAGGAATTCTGCAACCTGCTCATCGCCAAGGGCCTGCATAAAAAAGTCGTCATGGGCTGCAACATGCGCGTGGGCGAGCTGACCCAGGCCCAGTGGGATCTGCTGAAAAAAGCCAATTTCCGCTTCATCCTGATCGGCCTGGAGTCCATGTCCCAGGATACGCTCAATCGCCTGAAAAAGGGCATCAAGGTCTCCCAGATCGAAGAGACCGTGCGCATGGCCAAAAAGGCCGGTCTTGAGCCCCACATCACCACCATGGTGGGCTACCCCTGGGAAACCCGCGAGGATGCCCGGCGCACCGTGGATTTCGCCAAATCGCTTTTCTCGCGCGGCCTGCTCAACACCTTGCAGGCCACCATCGTCGTGCCCTATCCCGGCACGCCGCTTTTTGAGGAAGCCAAGGCCAACGGCTGGCTGACCACCGAGAACTGGGATGACTACGACATGCGCGAGTCGGTCTGGAAAAGCCCCATCTCCTCCAGCGACGTGTTGCAATTCAAGGACGAGTTGTATAAAGCCGCCCTCACGCCAGCGTTCATCGTCCGCAAGATCCTGAGCATCCGGGATCTCGACGACATCAAGTTCCTGGCCCGGGCCGCTTCCAAGCTCGTCGGGCACCTGCTCAACAAAAGCCGCGCCAAATCCTGCGACTGCAAATAGGCCGCGCCGACCCTCCATCCGCCATGCAAAAGACGCGCATACGTTTTACCGGCCACGGCCGCCTGTCCGCCGGTTCCAGCCGGCCCGGAGCAGCGGCATGATCCGCGTCTCCGTGGTGGTCACCACCCGCAACGAGGCGGCCAACATCGGCAACTGCCTGGCTTCGGTGGTCGGCCAGGATTTCCCCCGGGAAGCCCTGGAAATCATCGTCGTGGACAACGCCTCCACGGACAGCACCAAGGCCGTTGCCCGGCGCTTTACCGACCGCGTCTTCGACAAGGGGCCGGAACGCTCGGCCCAGCGCAACTACGGCATGCTCGACGTCGCCGTCGGCCAGTACGTCATGTTCCTCGACGCGGACATGATCCTGTCGCGCACCGTGGTGCGGCGTTGCGTGGAACTCTTGGACGCCTCCGCTCACCTGGCCCTGCATGTGCCCGAGATCGTGCTCGGCACGGGCTTTTTTCCGTCGGTGCGGCGTTTCGAGCGCAGCTTCTACGACGGCACGGTCATCGACGGCGCGCGGTTCATGCGCCGTGACGCCTTTGCCGCCGTGGGCGGGTTCGACACGTCCCTGACCGGTCCCGAGGACTGGGACCTGGACAAGAAACTCAAAGGCATCGGGACCATCGGCCTCCTGTCGCGCTACGATTTCGACGCGGTGGACGCCTATGTTTCCGGGTTGCCCGCTGCGGGCATTCCCGATGCGCTCCTGGGCTTCGAAACGAAAAGCGGACAGGACGTGCCGCTGCTGTTTCACAACGAAGCCGCCTTTCACCTCGGCCGCTACCTGAAGAAGAAGACGTATTACACAGGCAGCGCCGAAGCCTACATCGCCAAATGGACTCGGCAGGACCCGGATATCGCCCGCCAATATGGGGCGTTCTACCGGTTCGTTGGCGTATTCGTCGAACAAGGCCGCTACCGCCGGCTCCTGGCCCATCCGGTCAAGGCCTGCGGCATGTATTTCCTGCGTTTTCTCGTGGGCGCCCTGTTTCTGGCCAGAAGATCACGCCAGGCCCCAAGCGCGTAAGCCGCCCCCGAAACTCGCACCCAATCGCCAACAGGAGAGATCCCCGTGGCTGTCGCCATCGTTACCGGCTCCGCCGGCCTCATCGGTTCGGAAACCGTCAAGTTTTTCTGTGACAAGGGCTTTGATGTCGTCGGCATCGACAACAACTTCCGCAAGACCTTCTTCGGCGAGGACGCCTCCACCGAGTGGAACCGCCAGCGCCTGGAAGCTTCCCACAAAAACTACACCCACTACGACGCCGACATCCGCGACCATGACGGCATCTCCAAGATCTACGGCCGCTACGGCAAGGACATCAAGGCCGTCATCCACTGCGCCGCCCAGCCCTCCCACGACTGGGCCGCTTCCGACCCCTACATGGACTTCACGGTCAACGCCAACGGCACCCTGACCATGCTCGAAAACTTCCGCGCCCATTGCCCGGACGGCGTGTTCATCTTCACCTCCACCAACAAGGTCTACGGCGACACGCCCAACGCCCTGCCCCTGGTGGAGCTCGAAACCCGCTGGGAGATCGATCCGTCCCACGCCTACAACGACGGCATCGACGAGACCATGTCCATCGACCACACCAAGCATAGCCTGTTTGGCGCTTCCAAGGTCGCCGCCGACGTGCTGGTCCAGGAATACGGCCGCTACTTCGGCTTCAAGACCGGCGTCTTCCGGGGCGGCTGCCTGACCGGCCCCTCCCACTCCGGCACGCGCCTGCACGGGTTTCTCTCCTACCTCATGCGCTGCTGCAT
>JAEZEM010000044.1 GCA_023417745.1 Pseudomonadota bacterium | reverse complement strand
CAGCAATGTTTGAGCAGACCGGTACTAATAGTCCGTTCGACTTGATTTTTGCCAACACAAATCCCATCCCTTATTTTAACTTATATATTTGTCCTGGTGGTCACAGAGGAGGGGGTACACCCGACCCATTCCGAACTCGGAAGTTAAGCCCTCCTTCGCCGATGATACTGCGTATCCTTGCGTGGGAAAGTAGGTCGCCGCCAGGGCTATTTTTCAAAAGCCCCCGATCAGAAATGATCGGGGGCTTTTTTTATGGCTTGCGGGCCGGGGAGCGAGCGAGGAATGATCGGGGGCTTTTTTATGCTTCGCGGCCGGAAGACGGAGGAGCGAGGCCTGGAGCTTCTTGACGACACTCCGGCTGCGCGGCATTGCAGGAAATACAACCGCGATACGGAGGGCTCATGGAAATCGTTGCGAACCTGTTGGACGCTGCCCCTGACCTGCGGCAGGAAGAAGCCGTGGCCGCCTGGGCGGAACCGGAAGCGCGCCGCATCGCGGCGCAAGATTTCGATCCCGCCAGCATGGAGAGCGTGGCTTCGATTTCCCCCAGAGACGCGGCCCACACGGCCTTGGGTTTGGACCAAGCCCGCCTCAACCGCTTCGTCCTGTGTTTGTTGGCGGCGGACTGGGCCTGCTACACGGAACCGGCCAACCGCGAGGACTACCCGCATCTGCATGAGGCGGTCACGGTTTTTCCCAAGGGCTTCCGCCTTTGGACGGCCAGGGCTGGCGGTCGAGTCCTGCCTATCGGCTACACGGCCTTTCATCCCCTTTCACCGGCCACCTTTGCCGTCCTGCGCGACGCGCCGCAAGCCATCACGAGCCGCAGCCAGATCACGCCGCAGCCGCAGGCGGCGTCCGGCAACCAGTATCTCTATCTCTACAATGTCGGCATCCTGCCCTTGTTTCATCGCACCGAGGCCAGCCGGGCGCTTATGCGAGCGTTTTGGAAAGACGTGGCCGCCGTGCCCCATCGCGGGTTGGCCGCCGTCATCGTCTCCGCCGACGGCAAACGCGTCATCGAACGGTTCGGGCTGCGCCAATCCGGCGCCATCACCCATGACGGCCATGAAGAACTGGCTTACGTGAGCGACGAGTAATGCCTATTATAAAATATAACGACAGTTATGTTTTATAAATATACAATCATATCACTGCGTCATCCCCAAAGTGCTTTCGCTTTAGAAATACGATTGGAATTAAACCCGATCCTGCGCCGCACGGCGCTGCCGCTCGCATTGACAGCCGCCGCCGCCGGGTATAGCCGGCTTTCGAAACATTTCCCGGCGCGCACGGAGTTCCCATGCTTGGCATTCACGATCTGTGGCTTTTTATCGTCTCGGGCATCCTGTTCAACATGGCTCCCGGCCCGGACGTCATTTATGTCGTCAGCCGCAGCGCCGGACAGGGGGCCAAGGCCGGCATGACGGCGGCCCTTGGCATTGGGGCCGGCTGCTGCGTCCATATCCTGGCTGCCGCCGTGGGGCTGTCGGCCGTGCTGGCCGCCTCGGCCACGGCTTTTTCCGTGATCAAGCTCGTGGGCGCGGCTTATCTTGTTTATGCCGGCCTCCGCATGATCCTCGGGGCGCACAAAAAAGAGGCGTCCGAGGAAACTCCTCAGACGCCTGAAATTCGGCATCGCGGCATCTTCGTCCAGGGGTTTCTCACCAACGCCTTAAATCCCAAGGTGGCGCTCTTTTTCCTGGCCTTCCTGCCCCAGTTCATCGATCCGGCCGCACCGCACAAGGCCCTGGCCTTTGCCGTCTTAGGCGGCATCCTCAACTGCACCGGCACGACCTGGAATCTGCTCCTGGCCTGGTCCACGGCCCGCGTGGCCGGCGGCCTTGGCCGCGCCCGGCGGCTTGGCCCCTACCTCACCCAGGGAGCCGGGGCCTTGTTCGTGGCCTTTGGCGTCAAACTGGCCTTGTCCGAGCAATCCTGACGTTCGCTCCTCTTCCTCGCTGAAACGGCCTTCCTGTCCGATTCCGCTTGATTCTGCGCCAGTTGGCCCCGTTTAGGCCTTGGGGGTCGGGTCTGCCGTCGCGCCCGACGCCGAACCGACCTTGAGCCGGCGTCCCGTGGCCCGCCTATACGCCCATTCCAGGCCGAAGGAGACCGGGAAAAGCCCGAGCATGGTCCAGAAGGCCGGCCGGGAGTGGGCGTACATGTTGGAGCCGAGTACGCCGAGAAGCGACAGGGTCAAGGCGATGGACAGCCAGATGAGCGCCGGCCGGCCGCTGGTTTGGGCGCGAAGGCGCAGGTGGGAATAGGCCACGGCGGCGTAGATAAACAGAAACGCGCCGCTGCCCATCATGGCTACGCTGGAAAGATCGAAAAACAGCACGAAAACCAGCACCAGCCCGGTGGTCAGGAGAAGGCCCAACGGCGCGCGCTTCCAGGCCAGCCGGTCGAAGGCGACCGGCAGTTCGCCGTCCTTGGCGATCATCCAGCAGACGTTGGCCGCGCCGTAGAGGGTGGCGTTTAACGCCGCCGCCGTGGCGAAAAGCGCGCCCACGGCGATGATGGTAAAGCCCCTTCCGCCCATGAACGTGCCGGCCGCCTCGGACAGGGCGTAGTCGCTGGCCGCGTCGATGCGGGCCAGCGGCAGATGGCCGAGCACGGCGAAGGCGACGCCGAGATAGATCACGATGACCGAACACACCGACAGATAAAGCGCCCTGGGCAGCGTGCGCGGCGGATCGGCCATGTCGCCGGCGGCGTTGGCGACCAGGCCAAAGCCTTCGTAGGCGATAAAGAGCATTCCGCCGCCAAAGGCGATGCCCGAGGGCTCGGCCCAGCCGGCCCTGGACAGCCCCTGCCAGTCCGCTGTGGCGCAGCCCCAGATAGCGAACACCGACAGTACGGCCAGGTTGACGGCCACGGTCACCAGTTCCGAACGCCCGACCCAGGCCGCGCCAAAGACGTTGACCAGGGTGAAAAGGAGCACCGCGCCGGCGGCGGCGGCCTTGGGCAGCCAGAGCGGGTGCTCGTGGGGGAAAAAGGTCATGAGGTAGCCGGCGAAACCGGCGGCGTACATGGCCAGGGCGATGACGTAGCCGATCCACATGTAGATGTTGAGCCCGCCGCTGATCACGCCGTCGCCAAGGCCGCGCACCAGAAATTCCACCGCGCCGCCCTTGGTGGGGTAGCGCGCGCCGAGTTTGGCGTAGTTGTAGGAAGTGGCCAGGGCGACCAGCCCGCCGGCCAGGAAGGAGAGCCACAGGGCCGAGCCGGCCACATGGGCGGCCGAGCCGAAGATGGCGTAGACGCCGCCGCCGACCATGCCGCCGATGCCGATGGCCACGG
>JAEZEM010000019.1 GCA_023417745.1 Pseudomonadota bacterium | reverse complement strand
TCACGGCGACCATTGCGGCAAGGAGTGGGAACGGCATCCGACACCGATGGGTCTTGCGGAGGAGTTGTATGAAGCGTCTGGTTATTGCGTCGTTGGCGCTGTGTTGCGCCCTTGCGCCGTCCTTGGCCCCGGCTCAGACCGATCCCGGGGAAATGGCCGCCAACATGGATGAAATGGTGGTCACGGCGACTCGCACCGAACAGCCGATGAAGGATGTGCCCGGCCGGGTGGCCATCATCACCCGCCAGGAACTCAAAGACCTGCCCGTCCAGACCGTGGACGAGGCCCTGTCCTACATTTCCGGCGTCCACGTGGAACGCCCAAGCGGCAACTACAGCTTCAAGTCGGTGGTTTCCCTGCGTGGCCTGGGCAACGAGCAGGGCCGCACCCTGGTCCTCATCGACGGCGTGCCGCAAAACACCTCGGACATGGGCGACGTCAACTGGAACCGCATCAATCTCGAAGACGTCAAGCGCATCGAGATCTTGAAAGGCCCGGCCGCCTCCATCTACGGCAACAACGCCATGGGCGGCGTGATCAACATCATCACCGAAAAGCCGACCAAAGTCGTTTCCGGCATGGCCTCGACCAGCTACGGCACCTATGACGACTGGAAGCTGCGGGGCGTGCTGGCCGGGCGCACCTCCGAAGAGCCCACGGCGCTCTATGCCCGGGTCTCGGGCCTCTACCACACCTCGCCCGGCTACATGGCCACTCCCAGCGACGAACAGACCCCCTGGTCCGTCAAGGAGTTCATCCGGGAAGGCACCGTCAACGCCAAGCTCGGCTGGGACATCAACGCCAACAACAACCTCGAATTCCAGTACACCAACGACAGCCAGCGGGCCGGCGAAGGCACGCAATACTTCGCCTCCGACGGCGTGCACCGCGAATACGACACCGACGCCTGGCAGGGGAAATACACCGGCTCCTGGGAAGGCTGGTCGACCGTGGTCAACGCCTACTTCACCAACATCAACTACACCCGCGTCAACGAATCCTGGTCCGACGTCACCGACATTTCCAAATACACCCGCTACGACGCCAAAGTGAACCGCAAGCAGTACGGCCTGCTCTCCAATGTCTCCAAGGAATGGGGTTTCAACACCTTCACCGCCGGCTTCGACTATAGCCTGGGCATCATGGACGGCACGGACTACTACCGCACCAACACCAACTTCGCCACCGACTACGGCAAGATTCGCAGCTACGGCGTCTTCTTCCAGGACCAACTCAAATTCCTCGACGACAAGCTCATCTTCCTGGCCGGCCTGCGCTACGACAACGCCACCACCTTCGACGGCCACTACGACACCAACATCACAAGCTTAAGCAAGTACACCGAGTACTATCCGGACCACACCTGGGACGACTGGAGCCCCCGGGCCTCGGCCAAGTACTTCTTCATGGACAACCTGAGCGCCTATCTGTCCTACGGCCATGCCTTCCGCGCCCCGCTTCTGGACGACATGTACCGCACCGGCAAGATGAAAGGCGGCTCCAAGATCTCCAACCCCTCGCTTGGACCGGAAAAGCTTGACACCTTCGAAATCGGCTCGGACTACGCGCCCCTGGAGAACCTGCGCTTCTCGGGTTCGGGCTACTTTTCCGTGGGCCGCGATTTCCAGTCCTACGTCACCGTGGCTTCCGGCATCTTCCAGAAGCAAAACATCGGCCAGGTGCAGATCTGGGGCGCGGAGCTTAACGGCGAGTACGATCCGTTCAAGTTCTCCGGCTTCGACCTTATGAAGAAGTTCACGCTGTTCGCCAACTACACCTTCAACGACTCCCGGGTGGCCGACTTCCCCGGCCGGCCCGATCTCGTGGGCAAGCTGTTGCCCTATGTACCGCAGAATTCGTTTAACGTCGGCTTCACCTGGCTCAACAAGTACCTCAACAGCAAGCTTGGCGTGCAGTACGTGGGCCTCATGTATGGCGACGATATCAATGCCGACGCCAACATCATCCCGCCCCACGCCCTGGTCAACGCCAAGCTCTGGCGCAACCTGGACTTCCTGGGAGCCTACGGCGACAGGATCAGCGTTTCGCTGACCGGCGAAAACCTCCTCAACCACCAGTACTACACCGCCCACAATCCCAATTCCGTCAACACCGGGCGCTCGCTGTACCTGGAAATGTCATGCAAGTTCTAGCCGACCGCCGGCCGGGCCTGTCCACTGCCCAGGTGGTGTTCTTCGCCTCCATGGTGGCCCTGGACTTCGGCTGGGGCATGGTCTTCAAGACCGCGCTCCAACTCACCGCCATCCACGAGGTGGCCCGGCTGGAAATGCTCGTCTCGGTCATGCTCATGACGCTCACCCGGCTCATGATCGACCGTTTCGGCACGCTCATTGCTTTCGAACTGGCCTGGGGGTTGCTGGCCGCCGCGTTCATGCCGGCGGCCGGCGGCCAGCCGGGCGTCATGAAGCTCGTGCCGGCCCTGGTCCAGGGCGTGGTGTTTGACGTGCTGTTTACCCTGCTGCGCGCTTCCCTGCCCCAGGCCCGGGCTTACCTCGCCATGATCTGCGGCGGTTTGCTCGGTCCCACGGCGGCCATGGGCGTGCGCGTGGCCATGGGCATGCCCTGGGCCACGGCCACCAAGGCCCTTTTCGGCATATCCCTTCTCACCTCCGTGTTGATAAACGGCTTTGGCGTCTATCTGGCCCTGGTCGTCTGGCGACGCATCAAGGACCTCCACGTCGTGGCCATGCTGCGCCAGCCATGATCGAACTGGACGACGTGACCTTCCTGCCGGCCGGCGCGGCCTGCCCCACCCTGGCCCATGCGACCCTTCGCATCGGCCAGGGCGAGCGGGTGGGCATCGTTGGGCCGTCGGGTTCAGGCAAATCCACCCTGGGCTACCATCTGTGCGGGGCGCACAGGCTGGCCCTGGCCGGGCGCAGCGACGGCCGGCTGACCTTTGCCGGGCGCGATGGGACAGATGGCGCGCCGGTGGGCTTCGCCGGGCTGGTCGGGCAAAATCCCGAGGCCCAGCTCTTTTGCCGCACCGTCTATGACGAGCTGGCCCTGGCCCTGCTCGCCCGGGGCGAGGACGAGGCCCGCTGCCGGCATACCGCCCAGACCCTCCTTGGCCGTTACGGCTTCGCCGACCGCGCCCAGGCCTCCCTGGGGAGCCTGTCCCTGGGACAGAAACAATTGACCGCCGTCCTGTCCATGCTGGCCATGGAACCCCAGGTGCTGCTTTTGGACGAACCCACCAGCTACCTCGACGCCGCCGCCGCCGACCGACTCTTTGCCCACCTGACGGAACTGAGCCGGGAACGCGGCTGGATCATCCTGGTCATCGAACACGACCGGAAACGACTGGCCGCCTTTGCCGACCGCCTGATCGCCCTGGACGGCGGCCGCATTGTCCACGACGGCCCGACCAGCGCCTGGGACAACTGGGACGCCGGGGTTGATGCCGGGGGCGACGCCTTGTCTTCGCTGCCTCCATTTCCAGCCGTCTCGCCGGACGCCGCGCCCCTGGTCGAACTTCATGACCTGCGCTTCGGCTACGCCCCGAACGCGCCGGTCCTGGACGGCCTGAACCTAGCCGTGCGCCCGGGCGAGGTCGTGGCCCTGCTCGGGGCCAACGGGGCCGGCAAATCCACGGTCCTGCGGCTCATCAAGGGCCTGGGCAAGCCGTCCGCCGGCCGCGTCGCCCTGGGGGCGGGACTGACGGCCGCCCACGACGTGGGGCTGATGTTTCAGAATCCCGAAGAACAAATTTTTGCCCACACCGTGGCTGCCGAGTGCGGCTACTGGCTGGAAAATCGCGGCGTTGCGCCCGAAGAACGGCTGGCCCGTTCCCACGCCGCCCTGGCCGGCTTCGGCCTTGGCGAACTGCTTGAGCGCGCGCCGTTTTCCTTGAGCTTTGGCGAGAAACGCCGGCTGTGCCTGGCCGCCATCCTGGTGGCCGAACCGGCCGTGTTGTGCCTGGACGAGCCGACCACGGGCCTGGACGCGGCCAACATGGCGACCA
>JAEZEM010000014.1 GCA_023417745.1 Pseudomonadota bacterium | reverse complement strand
CCGGCTCGCTCTCGCCCATCCAGGCCGCCCAGCTGGCCCAGGCCGCCGCCTCCATCTACGCCGGCGGCACGCCGACCAGCATCCTGGCCCGCACCCGCCGCGTCCTGGGCCTGGACCAGCTCTCCATCGTCGGCGGCAAAACCGGCGGCATGACCGGCAGCGTGCTCAAGGCCGGCAAAGAAATCTTCAAAGGCGTGACCGTGGGCGTGGAACAAGGCATGGGCGCGCAAAGCGGCGCAGTGTCCGTGGAAGTGCAGGTCACCCCCAACATCACCGTGGACAGCCGCGTGGGCGTCGACAACAAACAAGGCGTCGGCGTCAACTGGAAGTGGGATTATTAGAGAAGAGAAGAGCGAAGAGAGAAGAGGAAGATGCCTCCGGCGGCCGGGGGCCTGAGGCCCCCGGACCCCCCGAATGAAGAAATATTTAAAAGGGGTTGGGGTAAGGATTGGCGCTTCGGTCGGCGGGGAAGCTAAAGGGGGCAGCTGGGCCAATGCCAGCCGCCCCCAGACCCCCTTTCCCGAGTGGGGGGTCTGGGGGCCTCAGGCCCCCAGCGGGTCCAGGGCAGAGCCCTGGCCGCCGGAGGCACTCTTTCTTCTATTATATTACACCGGGCAGAACACTGACGGGTCGCCGGTGTAGGGGGTGACGGCGTGTTGGCCGGTGGATTCGAGCACCGCACGCCAGTAGTCCGAGGCGATGTTGAGTTTTTTGCGCCGCAGCGTCACGAGATCGAGCGGCAGGTGGACGTAGCGGTCGAAAAGCCGCGCCACCACCATGCCCGTCTTGCCGGCCATGGCCGCGTGCACGGCGTTTTGCCCGAGAAAGCCGCAATACACCCGGTCGTTGGCGTTGGCCGGCACGGAGCGGATGATGTAGCTCGGGTCGATGAATTTGAGCGTAACGGGCATGTCGCGGTCGCGGAAATAGCCTTCGATCTCGCCGCACAGGTATTGGGCGATGTCGCCCAGGACCGGATTGCCCGAGGCGTCGCGCGCGCCGGTGTCGGGCAGAAGTTTTTGCCCGGCTCCCTCGGCCACCACGATGACGGCGTGTCGCCGGGCGCGAAGGCGCTCTTCCAGGGACGGCAGCAGCCCGCGCGGGCCGGTCAGGTCGAAGTCGCACTCCGGCACCAGCACGTAGTTGACTTCCTTGAGGGCCAGCGTGGCCTGGGCGGCGATGAACCCGGATTCCCGGCCCATGACCTTGACCACGCCGATGCCGTTTAGGGCGGCGATGGCTTCGGTATGGGCGCAGCGGATGGCCTCGGTGGCTTTTTCCACGGCCGTGTCGAAGCCAAACGATTTGGTGACGAGGTTGACGTCGTTGTCGATGGTCTTGGGCACGCCGATGACGCTGATTTTCGAGCGCCGCCGGGCGATTTCCTCCTGGATGCGCCGGGCCGCCTTCATGGACCCGTCGCCGCCGATGACGAACAGGATGCCGACGTTTAAGCGTTCCAGGGCGTCCACGATCTCCTCGGGCTTTTGCGGTCCCCGGCTGGAGCCCAGCACCGTGCCGCCGAACTGGTGGATGTCCGACACGGCGTCCGGGGTCAGGGCCACCGGCTCGTAGCCGTAGGCTTCGATGAAGCCTTGCAGCCCGAAGCGGATGCCGAGCACGCCGGCCACGTGGTAGTTATGGCAGCACTCCATGACGATGGCCCGGATGACGTCGTTTAAGCCCGGGCACAGGCCGCCGCAGGTGACGATGGCGACTTTGACCTTGGAGGAGTCGTAATAGATGTTGCCGCGCGGTCCGGCCACTTCGAACTCGGCCCGACAAGAGCCGGGCGCGCCGCCGAAATCGGCTGCGTCGAGATCCATGGTGACCCGCAGATTGTCGTCCACGAAACGGCAATACGGCAGGGGGGACGGGATCTTGGCCGGCCCAAGCGAGGTAATGGCGGTATCGGCCGGGGCAATGGGGCAAGAGTCTTCCATGGCACGCTCCTTGCCGCCAAACTACCAGCTTGGCCCCCAGCCGGCAACACGATCCAGCGACGCAGGGGCGAAATCGCCGTGCCGCCCTTTCGTCCGTCGCCGTTTTCCTGCCGCACGGCGACCTTTCTCTCCGGCCAACGCCGTCCGGCCTTCGCGCCGGGACCAGCCGCGAAGACCGCAAACAATACGAGATCGGCGGCTTAGTCCCAGCGCACCTTCACTTCCGAGCCTTCGCCCCGGCCGGTGACCACCACCTTGCCCGAGCGGCCAAGGGTCACGCTCTGACCCGGCGTCAGCACGATGTCGCGCTTGTCGCCGGTCGCCGTCACCCAGACCACGCCCCTGGCGCAGGTCACCCGGCAGTAGCGCACGCCGGTCAGCGCCAGATGCTTGCCCTGGCCCAGCCGCACCGACAGGCTGCGGCCCGGGGTGAAGATCCTGGCCCCGGCCTCGGCCATGGCCCGCAACACCCGGCTGTCGCGCCAGCGCGACAGCCACTCGTCGATGATTCCCGTGCGCGTCGTCGCCAGCAGCCGGTCTTCCCGTAAGCGATCGATAAACATGGCGGCCTCCTTAAGGCGTGTCCGCGACCGCATCCGTCGCGCCCATCACGCCTGAAGCGTTGGTTGGCTCGTGAACCCGTCCCATCTCGCGGGCCGGGACGTCGTCCCCGGGGACGGCCCCGGGCGCGCTTCCCTTGGACCATATTGTCTGTTACCATCACAGATACAGTTTTCAAAAAAAACCTCCATAACAGATATGCGCCGCGCCTGCGCCCGGAGGCCGCCATGACCTTGCCCGAGACCGATTCCGGCATTTTCCGCTATATGGCCGTGGAGAAACATATTTTACGGCTTCTGGAGTCCGGCGAGCTGCGCGTGGGCGACCGCGTGCCGAGTCTGCGGGGCCTGGGCGGCCGGCTTGGCGTCAGCGTGTCCACGATCAATCAGGCTTATCTGGAGCTGGAAAAGCAGGGGATCATCGAAGCGCGGCCAAAATCCGGGTTTTTCGTGCGCCGCACGCCCATCAAGCGGCCGGCCCCCAGCCGGGGCGAGGCCCCGCCGCGCGGGCCGGCCACGGTGGCGCGCGGGGCGCTCATTCGCGAGGTCCTCGACGGCATGGGCCGGCGCGACATCGTGCCCCTGGGCGTGGCCCTGACCGATCCGTCGCTGTTGCCGGCCAAACAGATCGCCCGGCTGCTGTCCAAGGTGGCGGCCGGCGACGAGCGGGTGACGAGTTACGAAGGCGTGCAGGGCAATCTGGAACTGCGCCGTCAGATCGCCTGGCGGCTGGCCGAGGCCGGCATCGAGGCCGGACCGGACGAGGTGATGATCACCTCCGGGGCCATGGAGGCCCTGTATCTGGCCCTGCGCTCGGTGACGCGCCCGGGCGACAACGTGGCCATCCCGGCCCCGACCTATTACTGTTTCCTGCAACTGCTGGAAAACTTCGGGCTGCGGGCCGTGGAGCTGCCGTCCTATCCCGACGGGGGAGTGCGCCCGGCCGACCTGCGCTCGGCCCTGGACCGCTTCGATCTCAAAGCCGTCATCCTCACGCCCAATTTCAACAATCCCGACGGGGCCATGATCCCGGACGAGGCCAAGGCCGAGATGGCGGCGCTTCTGGCCGAACGCGGCGTGCCGGTCATCGAGGACGACGTCTACGGCGACCTGCACTTCGCCGAGCGCCGGCCCCGCTGCCTGCGGTCCTACGACGCCACGGGCAACGTCCTGCACTGTTCGTCATTTTCCAAAACCCTGGCCCCTGGCTACCGCCTGGGCTATCTGCTGCCCGGCAGGCACGCCGCCAAGGCTTTTGAGATCAAGGCCACCACCAACGTCTGCTGCGCCACGCCGACCCAGGTCGCCGCCGCGCTGTATCTGGCCCAGGG
>JAEZEM010000534.1 GCA_023417745.1 Pseudomonadota bacterium | reverse complement strand
TCCTGCGCCCGGGTCTTCTCCGACCTGATCGGCGGCCGCCACTTCGCGCCCTTGGCCGACAAGCCGTTGCATGACGTCGCCACGCAGCGCGACACGCCGCGCGGCCACTCCGGCCTCAAGATCGCGTTTTTCTACGGCTGCGTGGTGGACAAGATGTTCCCGCGCATCGGCGAAGCGGTCCTGAAGGTCTGCGACCACCACGGCGTCGGCGTCTTCATGCCCCACACCCAGGCCTGCTGCGGCATCCCGGCCCTGTCCTCGGGCGACCGCGAGACTTTCGAAAAGCTCGTGGCCCTCAACATGAAGATCTTCGCCGAAGCCGACTTCGACGTGCTGGTGACCCCCTGCGCCACCTGCACCTCCACCATCAAAAAGATCTGGCCCATGATGGCCGAAGACCTGCCGGCCACCACCCGCTTCCAGGTCAAGGAGCTGTCGGCCAAGGTCAAGGACATCAGCGCCTTCCTGATCCAGGACGTGGGTGTTACGCCGGCCGACGTCGCCGTTGCCGGCGAGCCGGTGACCGTGACCTACCACGACCCCTGCCACCTGAAAAAGTCTCTGGGCATCTCCGCCGAACCCCGGGCGCTTATCGGCTGCAATCCGCGCTACAAACTCCAGGAAATGGAAGGCGCGGATTCCTGCTGCGGTTCCGGCGGCAGTTTCACGCTGCAGCATTACGACCTGTCCAAGCGCATCGGCAAGCGCAAGCGGGACAACATCGTGGCCACGGGCGCGACGGTCGCAGCCACAAGCTGTCCGGCCTGCATGCTCCAGATAGGCGACATGTTGTCACAGGCCGGCGACCAGCTGGCCATCAGGCATCCGGTGGAAATCTACGCGGAGACCTTGGCCGGCCGCTGATCCGGCACACAACCAACTTGGCGAGCGAGGTAGCCGAATGAGTTTGAAAGACAACATCCACGCGCTGTTCGCGCCCAAAACCGTAGCCGTCATCGGGGCCTCCGCCGCCCCGGGCAAGGTCGGCCACACGGTCGTGGCCAACATGCTGGAGGCCGGGTACAAGGGCACGCTGATTCCCGTGAATCCCAAGGCCGACGAAATCCTCGGCCTGCCGGTGACCAAAAAGATCGAGGACCTGCCCGAAGGCCTGGACATGGCCGTCATCGTCGTGCCCGTGGCCGCCGTCGTGCCGGCCATGGAAGCCCTGGCCAAGCGCAAGGTGCGCTCGGCCGTCATCATCACGGCGGGCTTCAAGGAAGTGGGCAAAGAAGGCTATGCTCTGGAGCAGCGCCTGATCGAGCTGTGCACCGAACACGAAATCGCCATGGTCGGCCCCAACTGCCTGGGGCTTATAAGCACCCACGACAACAATAACGCCTCGTTCGCCGCCGGCTACCCCGAGAAGGGCTCCATCGCGTTTTTCTCCCAGTCCGGCGCGCTGTGCACCGCCATTCTTGACTGGGCGCTGGGCGAAAACGTCGGCTTCTCCAAGTTCGTGTCCCTGGGCAACAAAGCCGTCATCAACGAAGGCAACATGCTGGAGTACCTGCGCACCGACCCCAACACCTCGGTCATTCTCGGCTACATCGAGAACGTCGAGCACGGCGCGGACTTCATTGAGCAGGCCGCCAAGGTCACCCAGGAAAAGCCGGTCATCATGATCAAGTCCGGCACCACCACCGCCGGCGCCAAGGCCGCCTCCTCCCACACCGGCGCCATCGCCGGCTCGGACCAGGCCTACACCGCCGCCTTCCGCAAGACCGGCGTCATCCGGGCCAACGACATGGCCACGCTGTTCGATCTGGCCCAGGCCTTCTCCACCCAGCCCCTGCCCGAGGGCCCAGGCCTGTGCATCGTCACCAACTCCGGCGGCCCCGGCATTCTGGCCGCCGACGCCACGGAAAAGTCCAGCCTCAACATGGCCCGGCTGTCGAATTCCACCATCGACCGTATGAAGGAATTCCTGCCGCCCTACGCCTCGCTCTACAACCCCGTCGATCTCATCGGCGACGCCCCGGCCGAGCGCTATCGCAAGACCCTGGAAGTGATCATCGACGATCCCCAGGTCCACTCCATCCTGGTGCTCCTGACCCCCACGGCCTCGGCCGAGATCCTTGAGACGGCCGAAGCCATCATTGAAGTCTCGAAAAAAACCAAAAAGCCCATTTTTGTCAACTACATGGGCGGCATGCGTACCCGTCCCGGCCAGAAGATGCTCACCGACGCCGGCATCCCCTGCTCCATCTATCCCGAGCCGCTGATCAAGAGCATCGAGACCATGTACAACTACTACCTGTGGCGCCAGACCCCGGCCCAGGAGTACCCCGAAGTCCGGCGCAACCGCCAAAAGGCGCGGCTGGTCATCAACGAGGCCCGGGCCAAGGGCGCCACCGAAGTGGTGGAATTCCAGGCCCAGGAAGTGCTTCGCGCCTACAACCTGCCCACGCCCAACACCGGACTGGCCCGTTCCTCGGACGAAGCCGTGGCCGCCGCCGACAAGATCGGCTACCCCGTGGTCCTCAAGATCGCCTCGCCCCAGATCTCGCACAAGTCCGACGTGGGCGGCGTCAAGGTGAACCTGGCCGACGCCGAAGCCGTGCGCAACGCCTTCTTCGACATCACGGCCCGGGCCCAGCGCATGCGGCCCGAAGCCTACATCGCCGGCTGTCTGGTGCAGGAGATGGCCCCCAAGGGCTGCAAGGAAATCATCATCGGCTTCAAGCGCGACGACCAGTTCGGGCCGCTTTTGATGTTCGGCCTGGGCGGCATCTACGTGGAAATACTCAAGGACATCGCCTTCCGCCTGGCCCCCTTGGGCCGCGACGACGCCAAGGGCATCATCCGGGAAATCAAGTCCTACATGCTCCTGAAGGGCGTGCGCGGTGAACAGCCCGTCAACTTCCAAGCCATCGAGGACATTCTCATCACCATGTCCGAGCTGGCCCTGGATTTCCCGGAAATCGTCGAAGCCGAATTCAATCCGGTGCTGGTCAATGCCGAGAAGGCCGTGGTGGCCGACGTGCGCATCACCCTTTCCGCCTAAAACGAACCCAGGAGGAACTTACCTATGATCGGTCTCTACATCGGGTCTACCCAGGGATACTCGGGCAAAAACCTCGTCACCCTGGCCCTGGGACAGCACTTCCAGCGCGAAGGCCAGCGCGTGGGCTACATGAAGCCCATCGGCGCGGTTCCCCATAAAATCGGCAACCAGATCGGCGACGAAGACGCCTATTTCATGCAGCAGGCCCTGGGCCTGTCCGAAAATCCCTCCCTGGTGACCCCGGTGGTCATCACCCGCGACTTCCGGATGCGCGCCTTCCTGGAAGACTGCGCCAACCTGCTGCCGGGCATCGTGGACAGCTACAAGAAACTGTCCGACGAAAAGGACCTCATGCTGGTCGGCGGCTCGGGCAGCTTCCTCTACTCCGGCAAGTATTGCGGTGTGGACGGCGTGTCCGTGTCCCAGGCCCTGGGCTCCAAGGTCATCCTGGTCGACCGTTACCTCCAGGAATACAACTACGACTATCTGGCCGCCGCCAAGGAAGCCCTGGGCGACGACCTGGTCGGCGTCATCTTAAATGACGTGCCCGAGCACTTCCGCGAAGAGGCCGAGACCCTGATCGTGCCCTTCCTCAAGCGCCGGGGCGTGGACGTGCTCGGCATCGTGCCCCACGATCCCATCATGTTCGCCGTGCGCGCTTCCGATCTGGCCGTGGGCCTGGGCGGCCGCCTGGTCACCGCCCCCCCGAAAAGCGACAAGCTGGTAGTCAACTTCCTCATCGGCACCATGCAGGTGGAGAACTTCGTCACCTTCTTCAAGCGCCAGAAGGATGTGGCCATCCTGTGCGGCGGCGACCGCGCCGACCTGCAGCTGGTGGCCCTGGAAGGCAACTGCTCGGCGCTCATCCTCACCGGCAACCTCTATCCCAACGACATGATCCTGGCCAAGGCCGAGGACAAGGGCGTGCCCGTCATCGTGGTGCGCGACGACACCTTCTCCGTGGCCAAGAAGATGGAACTCATGCTGACCCGGGAAAAGCTGCGCGACCGTTCGCGCATCGAGCACGGCACCAAGATCGTGCAGCAGTCCGTCAACATGGCGATGCTGAAAAAAAACCTCGGCCTGTAGCCGGCCCGGCCCCTCCCGGAGCGCTTGCACGATCCTGCTCCGGGAGGGCCGATCCAGCCTTGTGGTTTTGCTCGCTCCCGTGCCCTCGCGGCGATGGGAAGGGGAGCGGCTGGTCTAATTTCCAACTGAAAGGAGCGTGAGACAATGTCGTGGGTCCAACAGTACCAACCGCTGGGAAGCGTGGGCATGTCCGCCTTGGTAGCGGGCATTCCCCTCTACATTCTCTTCTTCATGCTGGCGGTCAAACGCATGGCTGGCCACAAAGCCGCCTTTGCCGCCACGGCTGCGGCCGTCATCCTGGCCATCGTCGCCTGGGGAATGCCCGTCGGCCTGGCCCTTGACGCCACACTGTACGGCGCAGCCATCGGCATCTTCCCCATCGTCTGGATCGTCATCACCGCCATCTGGGTCTACAACATGACCGTCGAGTCCGGTGAGTTCAACATCATCAAGAACTCCCTGGCCCAGATCACCGACGACCGCCGGCTCCAGGCCATCTTCATCGCCTTTGCCTTCGGTTCGTTCATTGAAGGCACGGCCGGTTTCGGCACGCCCGTGGCCATCACCGCCGCCATGCTGGTGGGCCTTGGCTTCAATCCGCTCTACGCCGCCGGTATCTGCCTGATCGCCAATACCGCTCCTGTGGCCTTCGGCGCCATCGGCATCCCCATCGTGGTCGCCGCCCAAGTCAGTGGCCTGGACATGATGAAGATCAGCGCCATCTGCGGCCGGCAGCTGCCGTTTTTGTCCATCATCGTGCCCCTTTGGATCTCGGTCACCATGTGCGGTTTCAAGCGCACCATGGAAATCCTGCCCGCCGTCATCATCGCCGGCGTGTGCTTCGCCGGTTCCCAGTTCCTGGTCTCCAACTTTGTCGGCCCCTACCTGCCCGACATCATTTCCGCCATCGTGACCATCATCGGCCTGGGCCTGTTCCTCAAGGTCTGGAAGCCGAAAAACATCTGGCACTTCCCTGACGAAGCTCCGGCCTCCCAGCGCGCCGTCGCCTCGGAATTCTCCGGCGGCGAGATCTTCCGCGCCTGGCTGCCCTACATCATCCTGGCCGTCATGGTCTTCTTGTGGGGCATCAAGCCGGTCCAGGTTTTCCTCAACGACATCTTCTCCATCAATTTCGAGTGGCCGGGACTGCACAATCTGGTCATCAAAACCCTGCCCATCGTGCCTGCCGACAAGCCCTACGATGCTGTTTTCAAGTTCAATTTCCTGTCCACCCCGGGTACGGCCATCCTGATCGCCGGTCTTTTGGCCGTCGTCTTCATGCCCAAGTACGGCTACGACAAGGCCGTCCCGTGCCTGTTTAAGACCATCAAGCAGCTTCGCTACCCCATCGCCACCATCGCCATGATCCTGGGCCTGGCCTACATCATGAACTACTCGGGCATGAGCTCGTCCATGGGTCTGGCCTTTGTCGCCACTGGTTCGCTGTTCCCGTTCTTCTCGCCGGTTCTCGGCTGGCTGGGCGTGTTCCTGACCGGTTCCGACACTTCGTCCAACGCCCTGTTCGGCTCGCTGCAAAAGACCACCGCCCAGCAGATCGGCGTTGATCCGCACCTGACGGTTGCGGCCAACTCGTCGGGCGGCGTCACCGGCAAGATGATCTCGCCCCAGTCCATTTCGGTGGCCACCGCGGCCTCGAACATGGTCGGCAAGGAAGGCGACATCTTCCGCTTCACCCTGCCCCACTCCCTGGCCATGCTCGGCTTCGTGGCCGTGCTGACCCTGCTGCAGGCCTATGCCCTCAAGTGGATGCTGCCCTAACCTCTAACCCTTAGCGCTAGCGTCTGGTACGGCCGGCTTCGCGCGCGCGTCGCCGGCCGTATTGTTTCCGACCCCAAAGAGAGGTTCCCATGACCACCCCCAATCTGGTCGAGCAACTGACGACGAAAGCCGGCCTGG
>JAEZEM010000506.1 GCA_023417745.1 Pseudomonadota bacterium | reverse complement strand
CCGCCCGCGCCGACAAAAAGCGTTCCCTTGGGCGTGCGCACGAAATTCCATCGGGCCATGGCCGCGACGCCGGCTGCGTTGGTGGTTTCCTGCTTGGAGGCCATGCCGAGCGGGGTTGGCGTCTTGGTGGTCTGGTCCACGGCGTAGCCCAGACCCTCGGCCTCAATGGCCACGCCGTCGGCGACGTAATGGCCGGCCGCGCCGCCGTAGGTGCCGACCACGTTGACGTTGGGGTTGGTGGTTGCGTAGACGCCGCCCCGGGGTTCGACATAGCTCGTTCCCTGGGTGTATTCCTGGGCTGACGCCAAGGCAGGCGGGGCCAGGGCGGCAAAAGCCGTGAGCAGGGTGGCGATGGCGCGGTTCATGGTTGACTCCTTGCGCCCCGGCGACTCGCCGGGTTTCAGTGCATGAACGACTTGACGGTTTGGGGCTTGGCCTCGGTTTTGACCGAGGGCAGCTTTTCGAGGATCACGGCCGTGCCGTAGCAGGAGAAATAGCGCGAACCGTCGGGATGGAAGGCCACGTTCTCCTGGTAGCCGATGATGGCGTCGGCTCCGATGTCCAGGGCGCTGGCCGTCAGGCCATAGAAGGCGCACTCGGAGTCGAAGCCCCGGCCGCTGACCAAGCCAAGGACCCGACGGATCTTGCGGCCTTCGAGCCCGGGGGTGGTGACCACCGGAAACTTGCCGCTGAAAAAGAGTTCCTTGGCGTTTTTGAGCCGCGCGCCCTTCTTGAGTTCTTCGTGGCGTTCGCGAATTTTCTTGTCGGAGCCGGTGAAGAGGGAAAGCATGCCGTCCTCCTTGTCATCACGTTACGGCGGGCACTTCGCGGCCGCCTTCCTGTCTGTTCCGGCCTTCTCTTAGCAAAGAGCCTGCCAAGAAATTTATCCTGTTATTTCAAGATAAAAACGTATCGCTCCACGTTCTCGTCAAACCTTTGGCGGCCAAGTTCGTTGTCACGGCAGCGGCCCGGGAACCAGGATTTTTCTTTTGAGCGCTGCGACAGACGCCCTCTCCCTGGCGGCTGCTGCCGAGCGACCGGGAAAGAGGCTGGTTTTCCAGCGCCCCGGCTGAAGAGGGTCGGTTCAGGCTCGGCTGATCGGCGCGCCGCTCTCCCTTGTCGACCTTCCGGGCGGTTGCATAACGCTCGCCAAGCCCGTTCGCACAAAAAAAAGCCGGGCCGCGACGGCCCGGCTCATGATGCCAGAGGGATGCCTCAGCCGGCTTTGTCCAGATAGCGTCGCACGGCGGGATTGGGCCGCACCGTGGTGCGGTAGCCCGAAAGCCGCTGGTTCTCCTGCTTGGCCCGCTGCAGATCGGTCTGGAGTTCGGCGTGGAGGCGACGGGCTTCCACGGTGAGCTGGCCTTGCAGGTTGCGAAGCTTGAGCAGCTTGTCCCGAAGCAGGCCAATGCTCTCCGGATCGGCGCAGCGCCAAGCCATCTCCAGCAGGCGGCCACGATCCTTAGCCAAAGTCTCGGCTTCTTCAATCTCGCCGGCCAAAAGATGGTGCAGTTCGCGTTCACCGGTGGCCAGGGCCGCTTCAAGGAATTCAAGCTTGTCGGACATGGTGTTATTCCTTCGCGGTGCTCGTGAAACCGGCCATCAGTTCGCCGATGACGCCCTTGAACCGGGTCATGGCCGGAACGAATTCGTATTCCAGCAGGTCGGCGAGCAGAATCCAGTCTTCGTTTTCCAGCACTTCGAGCATTTCGGAGAAAAGACTGGAGATCTCGTCGGCGGCCTTGTTGAAGGCGGCGTCGCTGTTGTTGATGGCCTCGCCGCGCAGCACGCCGATCATGGCAAGAAAGTCCCGGGTGACATCCATGAGGTCCTGGTAGACTTCCAGGGCTTCGGCGTCGTCAGCCTGACGGAACAGCTCGGCCACCCGGCGCGCGCCATGATCCATGAGCTGGACGACCTTGCCCATTTCCCGGGTGATCTCCAGAGCCATGTCGGCCATGGGCATGCTGCGGACCTCGACGGACTCGATCTCATCGACCTCGATGTCCTCGGCCTGGTGCGGGTAAATCTCGGAAAAACACTCGTTGTTGACGAACACATCAGTGACCACCCGGCCCTCAAGCTCGTCGGTCTCCATGATGCGCAGGAGAATTTCCTCAAGATTATGAAACTGCTTGATCTCCATGCCGGTTGACCGGCCATCCACACTGATCATGTCGCGCCTCCCTCTGGAGTTGTTGTCGAGTGGCAAGGATTTCCTTCCCGCCCACCTCTTTCAACAACCATGCCAGAAAGGGTCAGGCCTGGAGGATGGCCGCAAAAGCCGTCACGCAGGCCTCGTAGCGACGAATCCGCGCCACAAATCCGTCGATGTCTACGGCTTCTTCCTGGGCCTGGCGCTGCCAAAGCTGGGCAAGAGTTGCCAGGTGGGGCGAGGCCGACCACAGGGCGGTTACGCGGTTATGACTGGCAAGAAACCGATTTTTCATGGCTTGGTTGCGGGCGGCCAGACCGGCCTGGCCTTGGACAAGGCGCAGCAGGTCGGCGGATTGGGACAGCAGGCGAAGGAGTTCCTGGCGTTCGGACTCGGGCAGCGGCGGGAGCGGCGTGGTCGGCGGAGCATGCGGTTCGTCGTCAAGGAATTGACGAAGGACGTGACGTTGGCTGCGCAACCACACGGCCCGGGGAGTGGTCTCGTGGCCGGAGAGGGAAACGAGGTCCATAAATCCTGCGTCGTCCCGGGCCGACAGCCACGCCCTGGCCCCGGGATACAGGCCGACAGGGAAGCGCCCGTGCCGGCTCCAGGCCAGGACGGCCTCGGCCACGGACTCGGGATCAATGGCGTCCTGGCAGGCATGGTCCCGGCCACAGGTTTCCCGAAACGAGCAGGGATGGCAGGGCATGTCCGGCTCCAGGCACAGGCAGCCTTCCAGATAAGGGCCGGTGTCGAAGGGCTGGGCCGTGGCCAGGAACAGGGCCACGCTCGGCACGCCAAGACCGGCGGCCAGATGCAGCGTGCCGGTGTCGTTGGTGACGAGCAGCCTCAGCCGGGCCACGACCGCCGCCAGGATCGGCAGCGAGGTGGCTCCGGCCAAGTCCAGGCAGGGGCCGTCGAAGAGCTCGCGAAAACGGGCGGCCAAGGGTTTTTCCGAGGCCGCGCCCACGACCACGGCCAGGATGCCCCGCTTTTCGTGAAGCCGGGCCGCCAGCCGGGCAAAGCGTTCCACCGGCCACTGCCGGGCCGCTGCGCTGGCTCCGAGCTGAAACCCCACGACCAGCAGATCGTCAAGAGGTCCGGTCCCGGCAAAAAGCGCCGCCGCTTCCTCGGCCGCCGCCGCGTCCGGCCGGCGCAGGGCAAAACGTCCAGCCCCCTGCCCGACTCCAGCGGTTTTGCGGAAAACGTCCACGATATTAAAGGGGCACAGCTCCCGTCGGGTTGAGGAGGCTTCCAAAAACGAGGCCCACGGGTTCGATTCGTGGCGGTAGCCGAAAGGGTCCAGGGAGAAGCCGCGCACGGCCTCGCCGCAAAGCCGCCGGGCCAGGAGCCTGGCCGACAGGGCCGCCGTCAGGTTGACCACGCAGTCCGGCCGGGCCCGGGCCGCCACCGTGTCGGCAAAATCGGCCATCGTAGCCAGGGCCAGCTTCCAGTCGGCGTCGAGCCCGGCGAGAAATTTCGCCCCGGGCAGGGGAAAGATGTCCGAAACGTCGGCCAACAGCCCGGCCGCACCGGCAAAATTTTCCAGGCAGGCCAGGGAGACGACGTGGCCGGCGGCGGCCAATTCGCTCACGGCCGGCTGGGACTGGAGCAGATCGCCAAAGCGGGTGAGATTTTGCAACACAATGTTCATGCCGGCTCCATGACGGACCAAGCCGCCTCGGACAAATTGCCGCGACAGGCGCGGCCGACTTGTTGCCCCGCCCTGAAGGTGCTACCAATATACTGAAGCAGCATGGCTCGGCCGAGCGCCCCCAACATACCCATGAGCATCCCCCTCGACGACACCGCGATCGCCGCCAAGGCCCTGGAACTGGAACGCTTCCTTCCCGAAGGCCGGCGCGACGAGTTTCGTCGCCTCATTGAGACCCTGGCCGAAGCCGCCGCCGGCCGGGAGATCCAGGTCGCCGAGGCCGGGGAACTGCGCGGCCAGGTCCGCCGTCTGGGCGCTCGGGTCATCCGCATGCAGGAAATATTTCGGGCCAACGACCAGGCCTTTACCACCTTTCGCTCGGCCCTCACCCTGTCCCGGCGGCTGCGTCGCATGGCCGATCTGCCGGACATGCTGGCCGAACTGACCCGGGCCATGGGCGTCACGGCCCTGACCTGCCTGCTGGCCCGGGAACAATTTGCCGCCTATGTGCCCCAGGGCTTCCCCTGTCCCACGGCCAAGGCCCTGGGCGCGGCCGTGAGCGCCCTGCCCCGGGGAACCGATCCCCGCCGGGTCTACGTCGGCCCCCTGGCCGCCCTGCCTCGGCCGGATTTCTTTTTCGATCCGGCCATCCTGGCCGACAAGCCCAAACTCCAGGCCGGCTCATGCTTTATCGCACCCTTGGCCGACAAGTACCAGCCTAAGCGGCGCGTCGGCGTCCTGGCCATGGCCGACATGGACGCCTCCCGCTATACGCCGTCGAAAGGCACGGATTTCCTGGAACATTTCTGCGAAGTTTTGGCCGGCGATCTGCTCCACGTCAAGATCCATGAAGAATTGGCCAGGCAACGCGAATCCGACGAACTGACCGGCATCCCCAACCGGGCCTACCTGCGCCGCCACGGGCCGGCGCTTTTAAGCCTGGCCGCGCGCCGGGAAGCGCCGGTGGCCCTGCTTTTCTGCGATCTCGACCGGTTCAAGGCCGTCAACGACACCTTCGGCCACGAGGCCGGCGATCTGGTGCTTGGCGACGTAGCCCGGGCCATGGCCGCCCGGGTGCGGGTCTATGACCTGCTGGCCCGGCTTGGCGGCGACGAATTCGTGGTGCTCATGCCCGACGCCGGGGCCGACGAAGCCGCCATCATGGCCGAGCGCATCCGGGACTGCGTGGCCGAGGTTGCCGCGGAGCGGGGACTGTCCGGCCTGTCCGTGTCCATCGGCGTGGCCCTGCATGTCCCGGGCCAGGACATTGACGACCTCGTACGGGCCGCCGACGCCGCCATGTATCGAGACAAACGCGCGCCGGCCGTCGGCTGACAATTCCCGGGATGTCCCGGAGCAAACCGCATCCCAGGAGCCGCCATGGTTCTTTGCCGCTTTTTCGCCTGGTCGCTGTCCTTTCTCCTCACTTGCGCCGTGACCTCGGGCGAGGCCTTGGCCGCATCCCGGGTCGCCCGACTGGCCTCGGAGATGACCCTGGAAGAAAAAGTCGGCCAGGTGTTCATGGTCTGGTTCGCCGGTCCGGCCGTTTCCGACGACATCGCCGGTCTCATCCGGGAGCGCCATCTCGGCGGCGTCATTCTCTATAGCGCTCCAGGCAATATCGAATCCCCGGGCCAGTTGGCCGCCCTCAATGCCGGACTTCAGGCCGTGTCCGCCGCCTCGGACCATGGCCTGGGCCTTTTGATCGGCGTGGACCAGGAAGGCGCGCCCGTGGCCCGGCTGCGCAAAGGCTTCACCCTCTTCCCCAGCCAGATGGCCCAGGCCGCGACCGGCCGGGCCGATCTGGCCCGCCAAGCCGCCTCGGCCACGGCCCGGGAATTGCGGGCTGTGGGCATCAACGTCAATTTCGCGCCCGTGGCCGACGTCAACGTCAATCCGGCCAACCCGGTCATCGGCATCCGGTCCTTTGGCTCCGTGCCGGCCGACGTGGCCCGCTTCACCGCGGCGGCCACGGCCGGCTACGCCGCTGCCGGCCTGATCTGCACGCCCAAGCATTTTCCCGGCCACGGCGACACGACCATCGATTCCCATGTGGGCCTGCCGCGCTCGGACCATGACGCGACCGCCCTGGACAAACTGGACTTTCCGCCCTTTCGGGCCGCCTTCGCCGCTGGCGCGCCAGCGGTCATGACCGCCCACATGGTCGTTCCGGCCCTGGACGGCGAACCCGACCTGCCGGCCACCTTGTCGCGACGGGTCCTTGAAGGAACGCTGCGCGGCCGCATGGGCTTTGACGGCGTCATCTTCACGGATTCGCTGGGCATGGGGGCCGTGGCCGACACCTTCGGCATCCCCGAGGCCTCGGTGCGGGCCCTGGCCGCCGGGGCCGACGTGCTCCTCATCGGCGCCGACGCCGGTCGCGCGCCGGCCGAACGCCTGGCCGCCATGGACGCCGTGACCGAGGCCGTGCGATCAGGGCGCGTGCCCATGGCCCGGCTCAACGCCGCCGTGGCCCGCGTCCTTCGCCTCAAGGAACGCCACGGCCTGCTGGACGCCGTGGCCCTGGCCAACCCGGCGACCAACCCGACCGCCCTGGTCGGCCGCCCCGAAGACGCTGTCCTGGCTCGGCGCATCGCCAGACGCAGCCTCACGGTCCTGGGGCCGACAAGCCCCGCCCTGCCCCTGACCGCCGGGGACTGCCTCATCATCCGGCCGCGCCTGGGCCGCGAGGCCGTGGATGCCGAAGCCGAAACGGCCATTGCCGCCTGGGCCGGGCCGCAGACCCTGTTTTTGCCGGCCGATCCCGACGAGGCGGCCATTGCCCAAGCCCTCAAGCAGGCGTCGACCTCCACGGGCGTCGTGCTGCTGGCCACCGATCTGCGCCGTCGGCCGGGTCAACGTCGTCTGGCCGAGGGGCTGGCCGCCAAGTTCGGCCCCCAGTTCGTGCTGGTGGCGGCCCAGTCGCCCTATGATCTGGCCTTGGCTCCCCAGGCCGGAACGCGGTTGGCCACCTACGGCGAGGCCCCGTCCAGTCTGGAGGCGCTGCAGCACAGTCTCTTCGGCCCCTTTCGCTTCTCGGGCCGTCTGCCCGCCGCCCTGTCGACGACCGCTCCTTAGTTGTGACAGACAAGCTAATACCCTGTCCCGACAGCCAAACGCGCATTGACCTTTCGTTCTGAATGGTTTTGTATGAAGACAAATTGGGATCAGGAGCATCCATGAACGACCATAGCGCCATCCCGACGCCCGGCGCGCCGATCCTGCTGCTGGGCATTGTTTTGAGTGTTTGCGTCCTCGTCGTCGCGTTCTTCCCTAGCCTGTATGTTGCGATTCCGGTAGCCGTTGTCGGCTGCATCGCATCCATCCTCCTCGCCAACCGCGTCAATGCCCCCATCCAGAAGCTCTTCAAGGGATTGATCCAAATCAACACCGACCAGGCGACGTTTCACCTGGAGGAAGTCCTTTCGTGGAACGAACTGGGGTCCCTTGGCGAACAAGCGTCCAAGGCCCTTGCTTTCGACATGTTGCGCCGCCAATACTATCGGGGGGCGGTCAATTCCGTCAGCACGCCGTTTTTCATCACCAACACGGACGGCGTCATCACCCATTGCAGCCAGAGCCTGTGCGACATGCTGCGCAAGTCCAAGAAGGATGTCGTGGGCAAAACCGTCAGCCAGGCCTTTTATAATAAAACAGGCATATCGCTCACGGAAAAATGCCTCGGCGAAGGCAAGGCCCTGCAGGTCGAACGCGACCTGACCCTGTGGGACGGCCGCATCCTGCCCTGCTTTTTCTTTGTCGCCTGCTTTCACGGCCTGCGCGGCGACCTGCTCGGCGCGGTGGCCACGCTGACCGACCTGACGCCGCTTCGAGCCAAGCAAGAAGAGCTGGAGCACACCCAGGCAGAACTGCGCGACCTCGGCGGCGAGATCAACGAACTGGCCCAACGCGTGGCCTCGGCCTCGGAAGAGCTGTCCGCCTCCTCCGATGAGCAGGCCCGAGGGGCCCAGCAACAGAAAGGCCAGTCCGACGCCGTGGCCACGGCCATGGAAGAAATGACGGCCACGGTCATGGAAGTAGCCAAGAACGCCGCCCAGACCTCGGACGCCGCCGAAAGCGCCAACACGGCCGCCGAAGCCGGTACGGCGGAAGTCCGGGAAGCCGTATCCGGCATCAAGGCCGTGGCCGAATCCGCCGGCAAGCTCGGCCAGGTGCTGACCTCCCTGGACGGCCAGGCCGCCGAGATCGGCCGCATCATCAGCGTCATCAACGACATCGCCGACCAGACCAACCTGCTGGCCTTAAACGCCGCCATTGAGGCGGCCCGGGCCGGCGACGCCGGTCGCGGCTTCGCCGTGGTTGCCGACGAGGTGCGAAAGCTCGCCGAAAAAACCATGACCGCCACCAAGGAAGTGGAAAAATCCATCCGCGAAATCCAGGATGGCTCCCAGCACGCCGTGGCCTCCATGCAGGAGACCGAAGCCCGGGTGGCGGCCAGCACCGAGGCCACCCACAAGGCCGGCGAATCCCTCGAACGCATCATGGCCCGCATTCGCGAGGTCAACGGACAGGTCAGCCAGATCGCCACGGCCGCCGAGCAGCAGTCCGCCGCCGCCGAGGAGATCAACCGCAACATCGAGGTCATCGCCCATGTGGCGGCCGAGGCCGACGAGGGCGCGGGCCAGACCGCCCAGGCCACCCGCGAACTGGCCGAACTGGCCAATTCCCTGCTCACCCTGGCCACGACCTTTGCCCAGCGCCAGTCGAGCGCGGTCAAGCTGCGGGAATCCAACGGCAACATGAAAGGCATCTTGCCCAAGCTCATGCAGGAATTCATCAAGGACCAGTACGGCGAGGCCGTTCACGAGGCCATGCAGGAAGACATGGGACACCCCACCTTCCTGCCCACCCAGAACTACCCCGATCAGGTGCTGCGCCAGATGGCCGAACTGGCCGCCCAAAAAGCCGGCAAGAGCGTCAAGGACGTCTTCCTGGCCCTTGGCCGCTACACCATCAAGGGCTTCCACAAGCACTATCCGCGCTACTTCAAGGGCGACACCCTCAAGGAATTCTATCTGACCATGAACGACACCCACGCCCGGCTCACCAAGGACATGCCGGGACTCATGCCCCCCCGCTTCACCTACGAAGATCAGGGCAATCGTCTGGTCATGACCTACATGTCCAAGCGCGGCTACCCGCAATACTATGAGGGCATCTTGCGCGGGGCCGCCGAGTTCTTCAAGGAACCCGTGGACATCACCGTGTCGTACAATGATCCCCACACGGCTCGGGCCGAAATCGTTTTCCGTTCGCCGCATAAAACGTCCAGGGCTCTGGGAGCCTAAGGCCCAATCAGGCGCTTGCCCGGAGACGCGTTCCGGGCAAGCGCCCCACGCCGCCCATGCCGCCCTCGCCCCTGGCCATCGCCTACTACGGCTTCGATGATCCCTTTGCCGCCTGCGCCCGGTTGCGGGTTTACGAACCGGCCCGAGTCCTTGGACCGGCCGTCCGCCTGCTGCCCGGGGTCACCGCCCAAGGAGCCGGCCATGCCGTGAGTCCGGCCGTCATCGAGTCGGCCGACCTCATCGTCATCCAGCGTTTTTTTCCCGGACCGGCCACGGCTGCCGTCATCGAAACGGCCTTTGCCAGCGGCAAGCCCGTCCTTTACGACACCGACGACGATTTCGAGGCCACGCCGTCGGACCATCCCTTTTTCCCGCGCATGGCCCCGCTTTTGCCTCACATCCGCGACACCATCGCCCGGGCTGCCTGCGTCACGGTGAGCACCTCGGCCCTGGCCGCCGTGTACGTCGGACGCGCCCGGCAAGTGCGGGTGTTGCCCAATTTCCTGCCTGACGCCCTGTGGCGGCTGGCCGCGCCGCCCCAGCGTCCCGTCGCCGCCATCGGCTTTGCCGGCACGCCAACCCATGCCGACGATCTGGCCCGGCTTGCTCCAGCCCTTGGGGCGCTGGCTCGAAAACCCGATTTCGCCGGCCGGTTCGTGTTTTTCGGCTGCCCGCCCCCGCCGGGTTTTCCGACCGCAACCACCGCCATCCCCTTTGCCGCCGACTACGCCGCCTACACCGCCCGTCTGCCGCGCCTGGGGTTGTCCATCGGCCTGGCGCCCCTGGCCGACACCCCCTTTAACCGGGTCAAAAGCGCCGTCAAATGGCAGGAATACACCGCTGCCGGGGCAGTAAGCGTCTGCGCCGATCTGCCTCCCTACCGCGAAGTGGTGGAAGATGGGCGCACCGGACTTCTGGTCGGCCCGGACCCCGGGGACTGGGCCCAGGCCGTGGCCCGCCTGGTCGCCGATGTCGGCCTGCGCCGCCGTCTGGTCCTCCAGGCCCGGGAAACTCTTGACCGCAGCCATCTGCTCAGCGCCAAGGCCGCCGTCTACGGCAACCTCTGGCGCGACGTGGCCCAGGGAGGCCCATGACGACCCCGATCCGGTTTGACGCACCCGGCTTTCCGCAGACGCTGGCCGATCTGCTCCTGGCCGGAACCCTCGGCCGCGACCACCTGCTTCGGGCGGCCGCCATGGCCCGGGCGGCCGGGGAAGGAGCGCCGGACAGCGCCGACTGGCCGCGCCTTCGCCGCCAATTGCTGGCCGCCGCCCTGGAAGAAGACCCCCTTTACGGCCCGACAGCCGCCGCCTTGGCCCAGGCCCTTCGCGCTGCGCCCCCGGGCCGGATCGACCCGGCCTTTGCCGCCCTCATTGAGGCCCTGGCCGCCCGGTTCAGGCCGCCCGAGAGCGTCGCCTACTACGAACGCCTCCTCGCCGCCGGCAACGTGGGCCGCATCGAAGCCTACCTGGAAAACGAGATCCGAAACGGCCGAGCCGCCCTGTTCTGGCTCCACATCGCCCTGCATCGGGCCGTCCTTGGCCGGGATTTCGACCGGGCGGCCGCTCTGGCCGGGCTGGCGCTGTGCGGCGATCTGACGCCCTTGGGGCACAAGGTCGCTGGTGATCTGGCCCTTCTTCGCGGCGACGCCCCGGCCGCCCTGGCCGCCTACGATGCGGCCCAGGCTCTGGCTCCCTGGCCGGCCGGACTATTTCGCCGTCCCCTGGCCGCCTTGGCCGCCGGCCGGGAAGACGTGGCCGCCAAGGCCCTGGCCGCGCTCCTTCGGGACATGCCCGAACACGTCTCGGCTGCTCTGGCCTTATACGACCTGACCTCAGGGCGTCGCCGCAGTCTGGGGCGGCTGGCCGGCGACCTTTGCGTGGCCCTTTACACCTTCAACAAGGCCGACGACCTCGACAAGACGCTGGCCAGCCTTTTTGCCTCGGACTTTTCCGCAGTGAACGGGACCGTACGCACGCTCCTGCTCGACAACGCCTCCAGCGACGCCACGCCGGCCGTGGTCGCCGCCTGGGCCGGACGGGTCGGGACCGACCGTCTGGCCGCCATCCGGTTGCCGGTCAACGTCGGCGCGCCGGCCGCCCGCAACTGGCTGGCCAGCGACGCCCGTCTGGCCGAGGCCGGCCACGTCGCCTACCTCGACGACGACGTGGATTTGCCGGCTGACTGGATCGCCCGGCTGGCCGCCGCCGCCGAGGCCTATCCCGAGGCCGGCGTGTGGGGCTGCCGGGTCCTGGACGCCGCCAACCCGGCCATTGCCCAGGGCGTCGACGCCATGCTCCTGCCGCCCGAACCCGGCCAGGAAGAACCGAAGCTCTCGGACCTTCATGCCCAAGGATTTGATTTCGGGGGGTTCGCCCATATGCGGCCGTGTCTGACCGTCATGGGCTGCTGCCATCTCTTTCGTCGGAATCGGCTGCTCGAAGCCGGCGGCTTCGACATCCGCTTCAGCCCATCGCAGTACGACGACGTGGACCATGACTGGCGGCTGGTCCTGGCCGGTCGTCCCCCAGTCTACCAGGGACATCTGGCCGTGGCCCACCGCCGCCCGGCCCCGGTTCTGGCCAGGCCGCGCCCGGACCAGCTGGCCGGCGGCCAAGCCAACTGGCGCAAGCTCGCGGCCAAGCATGCCGAACGCTACACGGCCATGGCCGCTGCCCAACGAGCAACGGCCATAAACGACCTGAAGCGCAAACATGAGGAATTGGCCGAGGCCGGTCCTGGGTCCGGCCCCGACTCCTGATCGGCAAGAACGGCGTCGCGTCTACGCAGCGCTGTCCTCAGGAGAAAAGCTCAAGCGGAAATACGCCCCCTCGCCGCTGCCGCCAAAGGACAACGCTCCCCGCAGCTGGCGGGTGAGCTGCACCACGAGCTGCATGCCCAACGTGCGCGTGGCGTCGGGATGAAAGCCCGGCGGCAATCCTGGGCCATCATCTTCGACCATGATGTGGGCCAGGGAGCCGTCGCGGTCGAGCCGCACCCGGATACCCCCGGAGTCCCGGCCGGCCAGGCCGTGCTTGACCGCGTTGGTGAGCAATTCATTGACAATAAGGCCGATGGGGATGGCCTTGTCCACGGACACCCGACATTCGGCCAGATTGAGGGCAAAGCCGACGCTTTTGGCCCCGCGCAAGGCATGCACCACCTTGGGGGCCAGCCGCTCCAGATATTCCTTGATATTCACCCGGGCCAGATCGCCCGAACGATAAAGTTCCTCGTGAATAAGCGCCATGGAGGCGATGCGGTTGCGGCTTTCCTCCAGCGCGCCCTGCAGGACAGGGTCGCCCACGGCGTCTTTTTGCAGAAAAAGCAGGCTCGATATGATTTGCAGATTGTTCTTGACCCGGTGATGCACTTCCTTGAGCAGCACTTCCTTCTCGGCCAAGGAATCGCGAAGTTCCCGCTCCCGGTTCTTTTCCACGGTCATGTCGCGAATGACGCCGACGATGAAGCGCTGACCCCGATGATCGACAAAAAGACCCTTGCGCGTCAGCAGGGTGCGCAGTTGCCCTGTCGCGTCGGTCAGGCACTCCTCGTACAGATCGGACTGGCCGCTCTCCAGGACGATGTTGTCGCGCTCGACAAAGACCGCCGCCTGCTCAATGGGCACGAAATCCTCGTCGCTCTTGCCGATCAGCCTCTCGGCCGGCTGCCCGAGCATGTCGCACAGGGCCTCGTTGGCCAGGACAAAACGGTGGGCGCTGTCCTTGACGAAGACCGGGTCGGGAATGGCTTCCAGGATCAAGGTGCTGAACTGTTTGGAGAGTTCCAGTTCCGCCTCGGCCCGCTTGCGGTCGCTGATGTCGCGCGAGACAGCGATAAAGCCGCGAAATGCGCCTGACTGGTCAAAAACGCCCCGGATCACGGATTCCAACCACATGGTCGAACCGTCTCGGCGATAGGCTTCAATTTCAAGTTTGCGCATGAAATTGCTGTCCACAGGCTTGGCCGAGTCCAGTTGGAGAGTCTCGGCGACACGTCTCGCCGAATCCGGCGTCAGGCCGACCTCCAGGGGGCGGGCCAGGGCCTCGGTGACGGAAAAGCCCAAAAGTCGGGTCACCGAGGGGCTGACGTAGGTGAGGTTCATGTTCTCATCGAAGATATTGATGAGGTCGTGAGCGTTGTCGGCCAGCAGCCGATATTGGCGTTCGCTGCGGCGTAGGCTGCGCTCTGTGGCTTTGCGCGGTCCCACGTCCCGCATGAAAACCAGCGCGCCGAGGCCGCCGTTGATGTCGAAGGGCACGGCCGCCACTTCCGCCTCGATCACGCCGCCGTCAAGGCGGCGGTAACGCTGCTCGCGCAGCAAAGCCGGCACGCGTTCGATAATGTTTTGCCGGATGCGTTCCCGTACCGAAGCCTTGGTCTCCTCGTCCACGAAATCCATGATCTCCCGGCCTTCAATCGCCTGAGGCGATGGTGCGCCAAACAGCTTGGCCGCTTCCGGGTTGACATACACAAGCCGCACGCCGTCGTGGATGAGGATGGCGTCCGGAGCATACTCCACCACCAGCCTATGGCGCTCCTCGCTTTGGCGCAGTTCGTGTTCTTTCTGACGGTAGGCGTCGTCATAGCGGCGCAGCAGCGTAAAAAGCAAAGCCGCGGTTAAGCCGACAAAGACAAAGCCCTTGAGCGAGGAAACGCGCAACAGCAACTCCGGATCGTATCGAAACAAGGCGTCGGCCAGATTGTCCGAGCCAAGAATCCAGATCAGCCCGAACAGGGTGTAGAGGAACGCAACACAGGTCGGCATGGGGCCAAGCCAGCGGAGCAGACGGCTGGAGGGCTCGGGAATCGGCATGGATTTCCGCTCCGGGAGCCGGGTCGCCGCGCGCAGTGGCCGCCAGGGCAGTCGACCCGTTCGGTTACTGGTTTTCCGTGGCCTTGGTGAGCCGGGTCACGTTGCTTTTGGTGAAGAACCCGTCAAATCCATCATAGCGCTCAATGTACTCGTTGACCAGCATGGTGCGCGGCGACATGGCGGAAAAAATCTGTTTGAGGCCTTCCTCCCGGGAACCGACCAGTTCCGAGAGAAAGCCCATGCCGTCGGCGGCGAGGCCGGCCACCACGTCTTCGATGCCGTCGGCCGTGAAGGCCATGTGATGGGGCCGCAGGCCGTAGTTGGCGATAAACGCCTCGGTGGGGCCGCCGTCTCCCCCGCCGTCCGGCGAAGCGATGCCCGAGGTGAACACCTGGGCGTAGTCGCCGTCGCGAAGCCGGGCCACGCTGGTGATGGAATTGAGCGTTTCGACGTAGACCGCGAAATCGAAGCGGTAGTTGGTCAGCTCCAAAAACTCCACGATGGCCGCGTCGCGCTGGGCGGCCCGCACCCGCGTGGCCACGTGGTCCAGACCGCCAATGCGGGCGAGATAGGGGCGCGCGGCGGCGGCCGGCACGGCCGGCGTCAAGGCCAACCGATTGGACCGGCCATGGACGTAGGCTCCGGGACGGCCGTTCCACTGGATAAACCCCAGGGCGTTGCCGGTATGAGCCGATGGTTTGGTCTCGATGTAGGAGAAAACGTCGGTGACAACGGGTTCGGCAGTGGCGAAGACCACGCCGCGACGGCGCTGAATGGACACGTAACGGGCCAGGTCGGGGCAGTCGAAGACAAAAGTTTCCAGGCGGCCCGGGACGGCTCCTTCCGTCTTGTGGCCGCCGTTGTAGGCAACGAAGGGATTGGGCTGGCCGGCCGGCCGGCTTTTGAGCAGGAAATCCGCGCCTTCAAGGTCGCGCAGCAGGATGGTCGGACCGCCGCCGGGGCTCAAAGGATGGTCCAGGGCGGCCTCGAAGCGCAGGCTCGTGCCGCCAAGGAGTTCCTCGGCCGCCGGCACAAGGTCGGCTTCGGCCACGTTGATGACCACGGCGGCCAGATTGCCGACCAGCCCATCGAGCCCATCCTTGCGCCGACGGGACATGGCTTTCTCGACTTCCCGCAGCAACTTTGCGTCGTCATTAACAAAAGCTTCCATCGGCCAGGGTCTCCAGGGCTATCGGTTCACAGCATGTCCACCGGGTCCAGGTCCAGGGTGCAACGCACCTTGGCCGCCGTTGCCAGGGTTTTGGCCCCGGCGGCGAACACCTGGCGCACCCCGGGCCAATCCGGCGCCTTGATGAGACAGTGCAGCCGCCGCCGACCGGCCACCAGGGCCAAGGGCGCGGGAGCCGGCCCCAGC
>JAEZEM010000313.1 GCA_023417745.1 Pseudomonadota bacterium | reverse complement strand
CGCACGGCCACCACGGCCCGCTCCAGCTCCTTTTGGCTGCGAAAGAAATTGTCCAGCCGCACGGCCACGGCCGCGCCGGCCTCGTAGGTTTCGCCCACGGCCCGGGCGGTGTTTTGCCGGCCCAGGGCGTCAAGCACGTCGGCCATGTCCAGGCCCCGGGCGCGCAGCCGGTCGGGGTCGGGCTCCACCATGACGGCCCGCTTGCGTCCGCCGGCCACCACGGTTTCGCCCACGCCCGGGATGCGGCGCACCTCGTCGTTGACGGCGTTGGCCATGGCCCGCAGCTGCCGGCCGTCGTAGGGGCCGCCCCAGAAGGTGACGGCCAGCACCGGCACATCGTCGATGGAGCGCGGCTTCAGGATAGGCCGCTCGCAGCCCGGGGGAATCCAGTCCAGATGCTGGTAGAGCCGGGCATAGGCGGAGACCACGCTGCGCTCCACATCCGAGCCGACCTTGAAGCGCACGACGGTCAGCGCCTCGCCGTCGCCGGCCGTGGAATAGAGGTACTCCACGCCCGGAATCTCCCAGAGAATGCGCTCCATGGGCGCGATGACCCGGTTTTCCATCTCCTTGGGCGTGGCCCCGGGCATGGACACGTGGACGTCGATCATGGGCACGACGATCTGCGGTTCCTCTTCGCTGGGCGTGGCCCACACGGCCAGCACCCCGGCGCACAGGGCGGCGATGATGATCAGCGGCGCGAGCTTGGCGTCGACGAAATGGGCGGTCAGCCGGTGCAGCCAGTCGCCGTGGCGGCCCGGATGCTCTTGGCCGCTCACTGGCCGGCTCCGGAGGCCAGACGGTCGCCGTCGCGAAGGGTCGCCCCGGCCGGGCAGGCCACCCGGTCGCCGTCGGCCAGGCCGCTTATGATCTCCACGAACCGGTCGTCGCCGGGCTTGCCCTCGAAGGCTTCGGAGTCGGTCAGATAGGTGGCCCCGGCAAAGGGCACGGCGGCGAAGCTGCCGCCGGTCTTGACCACGCGCAGGCCTAGCGTCCCGTCCGGCCCGGCCACGGCGGCCATGGGCAGGTCGCCGCGAAGGCTCAGGCAGGAAGCCGGCAGCAGGAGTTTTTGGACGGTGCGGGCCGGCACATAGACCCGGCCGAACATGCCGGCCCGGGGCGGCCCGGCGGCATCGGGCACGGCTTCGGGCAGGGCGCATTTGATCTTGAACGACCGGCTGGCCGGGTCGATGCGGCCGACCACGGCGGCCACGGTGACGGGAAAGGGCTTGGGGGCCAGCCCCGGCACGGAGGCCAGGATGGTCTGGCCCTGGCGCAGGGCCGGGAGCAAGGTCTCGTCCACCTGGGCGGTCAGGTCGAAGCGGCCGGTGGTGGCGTCGAAGAGCGCCAGGGGCGCGCCGGCGGCCACGAAGGCCCCCTTGTCGACGTAGCGCCGGGCCAGGATGCCCTCGAAGGGGGCGGTGACCGTGGCATAGCCGCGCAGCACGGCCAGTTCGGCGAGGCGGGAAGCCACGGCCTGTTCCTTGGCCCCGGCGGCGTCGATCTGGCGGGCCAGGGCGTCGGCCTCGGCCCGGGCCTTGTCGTAGTCTTCCTGGCTCACGGCCTTTTGGCCGAGCAGCCGGCTCATGCGCTCCAGGGTGGTCCTGGCCAGGGCGGCCCGGGCGGCCAGGGCTTCCTTCTCGCGCCGGGCCTGATCGCGTTCGGCGGCCAGGGCCTGTTCCTGGCCGGCCAGCTCGCGCTCGTCCAGGCGTAGGATGGGCGCGCCGGCCGTGAGCTTTTGGCCTTCCTCGGCCATGACGGCCACCACCGTGCCGGTGGCCTTGCTGGACAGCGTGACGCTTTGTTCGGACTCCACCTGGGCCGGAAACGAGCGGCATTCCACCGCGTCGGCCCGGTCGGCGACGCGCACGGGCACGTCGACCGTGCGGCCTTCGGCCTTCCTGGCCGGTTTTTCGCCGGAACACCCGGCCAGGGCAAGGGCCGCAACGCAGAGGATGGCAAGCAGATTTCGCATGTTCCAGGGCATTGCATCGCCTGGAGCGCTTGTCAACGGAGAGACATTGTTTTTGTGGCTGCGTGCGACGTACTGCCGCAGCCTTTTCCTAGTTCAACAATGTGAAATACAGACTCGACAGTCTACCCCAAGTCCCTACACCGTCCCCCAGGTGGGGTTTCCAAACCGACCAGAAAGCCGTTTCACGCCGAAACCCCTTTAACCCATTTCTTAATGTGGGGGGTCTGGGGGCCTCAGGCCCCCAGCCGCCGGAGGCATCTTCTTCGTCTTCTTCTTCAAGGCCCCAAAAACTTCCACGGCAACGTCGGGGCGAGGTTGACGGCGTCGACGCGCCAGCAGTCCGGGGAGAGGTCGAGGAGATTTACGCGGCAGTAGTCCTGGCCCAGGCGGAACAGCCGCGTCAGGTCCAGGCCCAGGGCGTGGCACAGGATGGTGCGGTTGACGCCGCCGTGGGCGACGACCAGGACATTGCCGCACAGGGGGGCCAGCTCGGTCAGGGCGGCCACGGCCCGTTTTTGGACGTCGGCAAAGCTTTCGCCGCCTTGGGGGGTGAAGCCGGCGATGTCGCAGCCCCGGCGTTCGTAGGCTCCGGGAAAACGCTCGCGCACTTCGTCCACGGTGAGACCTTCGAAGGCACCCAGGGCGATTTCGCGCAGGCGCGGTTCGGGGCGCACCATGAGGTCGCGGCCGCCGAGCACGATGGCGGCGGTTTCGCGGCAACGGCAAAGATCGGAGGAGACGGCGGCGGTGAAAGGCACATCGGCCAGGGCGGCGCGCCACAGGGCGGCTTGGGCCCGGCCCTCTTCGGTGAGCGGATGGTCGGTCTGGCCGATGAACCGCCGGGGCTGGCGCTGGACGATGGCGCCGTGGCGCATGAGAAAGAGCGTGCTCATGGCAGCGTCTCCCAGGTCAGGCCCGTGTCGGCCAGGATGTCGGGCAGCGGCCGGGACAGGCCGGCCTCGACCCGGGCCAGGACCGTCAGGGCGTTTTGCCGGCGGCGGGTGATGGCGGCCAGGGCCTGCGGATCGTGGGCAAAGAGGTCGAGCTTTTGGCCAAAGCGCACGGGCACGGCCACGAGCTGGCGGCCGTGGACGAACTTGTCGGCCAGATAGACGATCTCGCGTTCGGTGACCGGGGCATCGGGCGGCAGGGCAATGTCGCGGTGGGCGGCGACGATGGGGGCGGCCGCCTCGAACCCGAGGGAAAAAAGCAGTTCGCCGCCGGCTTGTTCGTGTCCGGGCCGGCCCTTGGCCACGTCGTGCAGGAGCGCGGCCGCCTCGACAAGTTCCAGGTCCAGGGCCGCGCCGGCATCGTTTAAGCTTCGGGCCAGGCCCAGGGCCACGGCAGCCACGCCGCGTCCGTGGGCCACGCCCTGGGGCGGCACGGCTTCGACGGCGAGGAGCGCCTCAGCCTCGGCCACGGTGGGGACGCCCAGCCGCCCGGCCCGGGCGTCCAGTCTGGCGTGGTCGGCCGGGGTGTCCATGTCGGCCAGGACCAGCTCGTCGGGCACGGCCACGCCGGCCTGGGGGAACGGGGACAGGGCGGCGCGCAGGCCGTCTTCGCCGCCGTAGGCCAGGACGGCCGGGAGCAGCGCCGCGTCGAGACAGGGCGGATGGCCGCGCTCCCCGCCAAAGGTCGGATAGAGCACGGGCGGCGCGTCCGGGGCCTCGGCCCGGACCAGCAGCCGGGCCACTGTGGCCGGACGGAACAGCGGAATGTCGGCCGGGGTCAGCAGCAACCGGCGGCAGGACTCGGGCACGGCGGCCAGGGCGGCCTTGACCGTGGAGAACATGCCGGTCTCGTAATAGGGATTGTAGACGAAACGCAGCCCCAGGCGCTCGGCCTCGGCCGCGACCTCGGCCTGGCGATGGCCGCCGGCCACGATGATGTCGGTGAGGCCAGCTTGGCGAAAGGTGTCGGCCAGCCGGGAAAGCGGCGTTTTGCCGGCCAGGGGGAGCACGGGTTTGAGCGGCCCGGCCATGCGCGAGGACAGGCCGGCGGCCAGGATCACGGCGCAGGCGTCGGGCCGGGCGACCGCCTGGCTTGGGCCTTGGCGGCTGTCCGGTCGGACATCGTGGCCCTGGGGGCTGGAAGACTTGGCGTCGGTGCGGGCCGGGGCGGGCCGTTTGGCGTCGGGGCGATCTGGCATGGCGGGCAGTTTGGGAGCGACGGGCTCGCGCGTCAAGTCCTGCCGGCGGCGGGGAAGGTGAGAGAAAAGACCGCGCCGTGGTCGTTTCGGGCCGTGACCTGGCCGCCGAGTTGGCGGGCGAGGTTGCCGACGAGCTGCATGCCCAGGGTGCCGGTGCTTTCCACGGCGAAATCCGGGGCCAGACCGGGACCGTTGTCGGCCACGGCGATCTCCACGAAACCGTCCCGCACGGCCAGGGTCACGTCGAGGCGGGCCTCGCCGTTGTCTCGAAAGGCGTGCTTGTGGGCGTTGGTGAGCAGCTCGTTAACCACAAGGCCGGCCGGCACGGCCTGTTCGATGGGCACGGTGACCGGGTCGAGGCGGCAGTCCACGGCAACGGGCGCGCCCTGGCCGACCTGGCCGAAGATCTTGGGCAAGAGGTCCCGAATGTAGTTGTCGAGGCGGATGCGGGCGAGGTCGGCGGAGCGGTAGATTTCCTCGTGGACCAGGGCCATAGAGGCGATGCGGTTGCGGCTGACGCGAAAGCTCTCCAACGCCACGGGGTCGTCCACCTGCTCGGCCTGAAGATAGAGCAGACTGGAGATGATCTGGAGATTGTTTTTCACCCGATGGTGGACTTCCTTGAGCAGGATCTCCTTTTCCGCCAACGAGGCGCGCACGGCCCGGTCGGCCTCAATCCATTTGGTGACGTCCTTGGACACGCCCCGGTAGCCGCGAAACGTGCCGTCCTCGTCGTGCCAGGGCACAGCGTTGCACATGAGGCAACGGCGCAAACCGTCGGCCGCGATGCGCCAGTTGATGAGGTCGCGGATGGGCTGGCGGGCTTCGAGGGCGGCGGCGATGATAGGCCGCATCGCGGCCTCCTCGCCGGGCGGGTAGAGGTCGAAAACCGTTTTCCCGATCAGTTCCTGGGCCGTGTAGCCGAGGCAATCCTCCACTTTGTCGCCCATGTAGACATACCGCCCGTCGGTGTCGGTCTCCCAGATCCAGTCGGGCATGGAGGCGGTGATGTGGGCCAATCGCTGCTGGCTGGCTCGAAGAGCGGCCAGAGCCCGATCGCGTTCGGCGTCGCTGGCGGCGAGCTGGTCGGCCATGGCGTCGAGGCTGGCGGCGACCTGCCCCAGGCCCGAAACGTCGTGGGGCAGGCCGGTGCGGGCTTGGCGGTCGCCCTGGCCGATGCGGGCGGCGGTGTCGGCGATGCGTGTCAGCCGCCGGGCGAGGATGGGGCCGCCCACGGCCCAGGCCACGCCCAGGGCCAGGGCAGCAGCGGCGGCCAAAAGGCCAAGGTTCTCGGCCAGGGCCCGGTTGGCCGGGGCCAGGACAACGGATTCGGGCAGTCCCACGACAAGGCTCATGTAGGGCGGCGCGGCCGGAGACAGGCGCAGCTTGCGAAAGGCGTAGTAGCGCAGGACGCCATCGGAGCCGGCCTGCAAGGTCAGGCCGTCGTCGCCGCCGGCCTGGATGATGTCGAAAATCGCTGATCGGATGGGGCTGCCCACGGGGTTGGCCGGATTGACCGGCCGGTAGAAGAGCCGGAGGCCGTTGCGGTCGGACAGGCCCAGGTTGGCTCCTGACGGCATGCGCATTTTGGCAAAGGCGGCGTCGAAGGAATCGAGCTTGACGGCGGCGACCAATATCCCGACGGCCTGCCCGGCGTCATCAAGGATGGGCATGGCAAAGGGAAAGGCCGAATCACCGGTGCTGCGGCTGACGATGTACTCGCCGGCCACGAACTGGCGGGTGGCCATGGCGTCGCGGAAGTGCTTGCGGTCACTGAGGTTGACAGAACCATAAGGCTGGCCGGCGGCAAACACGTCGCCGCTGGCGTCCACGGCCAGGATATTGGCGTAAACGGGATTCTTGTCGAGGAGCGAGGCGAACAAGGCCGTGCAGGCGGCCGCATCCTTGGCGCGCAACTCGGGCATGGCGGCCAGGGCGGTCAGCAACAGCCGCGTGCTGTCGGTGATGCGCACCTGGACCTCGGCCATGGCGGCGGCGGCTCGGGAAGCTTCGGCCTTGGCCTCGGCTTCCAGGTGGCGTCGATGCTCCAGTCCCGTGGCCAACTGCAAGGCCAGGGCCGGCAGCACGGCCAGCAAGGCGGTGAGCACTAGGCCGCTGCGGATCGACAAGCTGGAGAACAGTCGCACACGCCGCTCCTTGCCGCTTCCAGACGTGTAAGTCAGCGCCCGGCGATGCGGGAGAAAAACCACTTGGCCAGGCCCACGCCCAGCCGCACCTCGTCAAAGCCCCGGCGCAGGCCGTCGCGGGCCATGGCCGATTCCAACCGCAGCAGGCGGCGGGAAAGTTCGATGCGAAGGCCCAGGTCCTGACGCGCCCGGGCCAAGTCGCGCAGTTTGCCGTCTAGAAACATGCCCGGTCCTTTTTGAGTTCGGCCACGGACTGGGAAAAGGCCAGGGGCAGCCGGGCCAGCCGGCGGCGCAGGACGAAAAGGGCGCAGGTTCCAAGCAGCAGCAGCAACGCCCCGCCGCCGGCAGCCAGCCACAGCCGCCACTGGGGCGGCAGGGCCAGGAACAAGGCAACCACGGCCAGACCCAGGCCCATCAGGAACAACGCCGCGCCGAAAACGGCCAAAAGAAGCATCTGGACCAGCCGGACCTTGACCTCCCGGGCTTCCAGGCCCAGCAGTTCCAGCCGGTCGACCACGATGTCCAGGGCCAGCCCGGCCATGCGGCCGGCGGCGGCCAGGAGTTCCGACAGCGCGGCAAGGGTGTCGGCCACTACTTGCGGCTCATGAACCAACCCAGCAGCAGCCCCAGCAGAAAGGAGCCGCCCACGGCGTGGTAAGGTTTGTCGTGAATGAGGCGATCGGCGGCCTCGATCTTGCGATCCAGCAGGTCGTCGAGGTCGGCGTACTTGTCTTTGGCGGCATCCAGCCGTTTTTCCAGCTGCTCGCGGACCTTTTGGACCCGCTCGTCGGCTTCGTCGGCGGTGGCGTCCACCAGAGCGCCGGCGTGGCGGATGATTTCGCGCAGTTCGGCGGCCATGGCGTCGGAGGGGGATGTTCTGGAGGCCATGAGGCGTCTCCTGGACTGGGGTTTGAAGGATCAGTTTTCTATTTAGCCCGAATCATCGGAAGCTGTCCATGGCCGGGATTCCGAAGCCGGTTGGTCCAGGGCGCCAGCGTTTAACAGCTGGTCGAGATGGGCCAGAAAGACGCTTTTTTGAATGGGTTTGGTCAAAAGGCCCGAGGCTCCGGAGGCGGCGGCCCGGTCGCTCTCCTCGCGAAAGGCGAAAGCCGTGACCACCAAGATGGGACAAGGGGGCCGCCCAGCGGCGGCTTCGCGGCGGCGGATCTCCTGGATGACGGTCAGGCCGTCGATGTCGGGGAGCTGAATGTCCATGACCACGGCGTCGTAGGTTCCCTGGTCGAGGCGGTCCAGGGCCTGGGCTCCGGTGTGGGCGTAGGTGACGGCCAGGGGCAGGTCTTCGAGAAAGGCCTCGTAGATCTGGCGGTTGGGTTCGCTGTCCTCGACGATGAGCAGTCGCCGGCCGGCCGGGGCTTTGGCCGGGACGGCCCGGGCGACGACGGGAGCAAGGCGGCTGCAGCCGGCGTCGCGCGGCAGGGCGCAATAAAAGACGCTGCCCTTGCCGGGTTCGGATTCCAGCCACAGCCGCCCGTTCATGCCGTCCACGAGCAGGGCGCAGATGGCCAAGCCCAGGCCGGTGCCGCCGTAGGCCCGGGTGGTGGAGGAGTCGACCTGGGTGAAGGGCTTGAAAATGGCGTCGCGTTTTTCGGGAGGGATGCCGATGCCGGTGTCAAACACGGCAAAGAGCAATTCCTCGCGGGAAAGCCTGGCCGGCAGCGAGGACAGCTTGAGGACCACCTCGCCCTCGGCCGTGAACTTCACGGCGTTGCCCACGAGATTGATGAGCACCTGGCGGATGCGGTCGGGATCGCCCACGGCCTGCCTGGGGACGGCCGGGACGGTCTCCAGGCGCAGCCGCAGTCCCTTGGCCTGGGCCTGGGGGGCCAGCAAAGCCACGACCTGGCCGGCCAGCTCCAGGGGATCATAGGCCGTTTGGGCCAATTCCAGCACCCCGGATTCGATTTTCGACAACTCCAGGATGTCGGTCAAAAGCGCCATGAGGGATTCGCCGGCCAGTTCCAGGGTGCGCAGGAATTCCTGCTGGCGGCCGGAGAGTTCGGTGCCGCGCAGCACGTCCACCATGCCGAGGATGGTGTTCATGGGGGTGCGGATCTCGTGGCTCATGGTGGACAGGAAGCGGCTTTTGGCCTGGTTGGCGGCTTCGGCCGATTCCTTGGCCAGGCGCAGGGCCTCTTCCATGGTCTTGCGGCCGGTGATGTCCACCAGCACCGTGAGCAGGCACTGTTGCCTGTAGTCCTCCATGGGCGTGCAGGACAGCAGAAAGGTGGTCAGGCGGCCGTCGCGCATGCGCAGGACGAGTTCGAGGTTGCGGACCTGGCCGTCGCGCTCCACGGCCCGGACAATGCGGTCGCGGTCGCCGGGGTGGACCCACAGGCCCAGTTCGGCCGGGGTGCGGCCAATGGCTTCCTCGCGGGAAAAGCCCGAATAGGCGCTAAAGGCCTCGTTGACGTCGAGGAGGCGGCCGTCGGGCTGGTTGGTGACGGTGACGACCACGGGCGAGAGGCGAAAGAGGTTGGCCAGGCGCTCCTGACTCTGCCGCATGGCCTGGTCGGCGGCGATCTGTTCGGTGACGTCGCGGGCGTAGATGGCCAGCCTCGGGCGCGTCCCGGCCATGGCGGGCATGGGATAAATGGTGTTCTCGTAGACCCGGCCGGCGCGCTTGTCGGTAAAGCGCACCGGACGTCCGGCGGCCTGGGCCTGGCGGTAATGCTGGCGACGGCTGGCGGCCACGGGCGCGTCGGTGAGTTCCAGGATGCCCCGGCCGAGCATGGCTTCCACGGCGAGGCCGAAGCGTTCGGCGCCAATACGGTTGACCATGACCACATGGTAGGCCTCGTCCAAGACCAGAATGGCGTCGGACGTGGCGTTAAACACGGCCTCAAGGGTCTCCCGGTGTCGGGAAAGGTCGCGTTCGGTGGCTTCGCGCCTGGCGACCTCGGAGCGAAGCCGCCGCCACCACCAGCCTGCGGCCAGAACGGCCGCCAGGACCGCGCCGAGAGCAAGCCACGGGCGGGGTAGATGGCCGGCGATCACGTCCGGCCGGGAGCCGGAGTCATACCAGCGGGCAGCCAGGGCGATCTGGCGTTCCTTGGGGATGGCGTCCAGGGCTTTTTGCAGGATGCCGGCCAGGATCGGGTCGGGCGAGGCCATGCACAGGGCGTTGTCGGGCCAGGCCATGACGGCCGCGATGCGCAAGTTGGTCAGGCCGTGGGTTCGAATGATGCTCACGGCGGAGGCCACGTTGAGGAAGCAGGCGTCGGCCTGCCCTTCGGACACGGCCTGCATGATCTCCGGGGCGGTGCGCTTGAATTCGAACCGGGCGCGCAGGTTGGGGTATTCCTGCTGCAGTCGTTCGTAGGCGACAAACGACGGGGCCACGGCCACCACCCGGCCAGCCAGGTCGGCCACGCTCCAGACGGCGTCCGGCCCGGCCCTGACGATCATGGCATAGGGCTGGCTGACGTAAGGGGTGGTCAGGTGCAGATAGGCCCGACGGGCCGGGGTGTCGGTGATGCAGGCAAAAAGATCGATCCCGCCGGTCTGAGCCATTTCCAGGGCCCGGACATAGGTGATGTCGTAGGCCGGCTGGAAAGTCACGCCGAGCATGGCGGCCAGGACGTCAAGATAGTCGGCGGCCAGCCCCACATAGAGGGGGCCGCCCTGGGGTGAAACCTTCACGTCCTGAAAGGGAACCTGGCCCCGGCCAATGCCCACGCGCAAGACCGGGCGGGCGGCCAGATAGGCCTGTTCGGCCTCAGTGAGGGCCGGGCGGGGCACTGGGGCGGCCGTCTCTCCGGCCGAAGCCAGCCGGCACAGGAGCAAGGCGGCGACCAGCCCGAGGCACAGCCGGAGGCTCGCGCCCATCATGGAACGAACCTCCCGCCGGCCGGGCTACAAAAAGGCGCCGGCCGGTTCGCCGTGCTGGCGGCGCACCCGTTCGATGACGGCCGCGCGTTCGGGCGTGGCGCGTCCGGCCGGACTGGTGGCGCAGACGAGCTCGGCCGGGCTGAAGCGGTAGCCCTGCAACACGATGAAACGGCGGCGTTCCCACTGATCGCGGCATTCGCCAAGCGACCAGCGAAACTGGGCATCCTCGCGCAGTCTGGCCACAAAGGCCTGGGCGCTTTCCATGGACATGGCTGTTTCCTCCCGAAAAAAACGGGCGAAAACACTGCATGGGTTGTGCCGACCGAACGACAGCTGCAAAGTTCTTTCAAAAAAACCATTCTTTTCAGTCAATTGCCTCTGCTCAGCCAGAGCGTGTCCACTTTCATGGCCCAAAGCCGGCGTCGCACTTTCTCAAAAAGTCTTGCGCCACGTTGCCCTGGCTCAAACAGCCCAAACACTTTTGGGGGTTACTGGGGATAGTTGCTGAGGCAATACTTGTGGCACCAGGTCGCGCCGGTGACCACCACCGGCAAGCACCCGTTGAACTGGTTCGCGGCGGTCAGGCTGTTGGACACCGCGTCGCAGGCCTTGTCGCAGTCCTGCTGGGAGGCGTGTTTGGTGGCCAACGCCATGGAATCGAAGTCGTTGCACAGGGAAATGGAGTCGCAGGAATCATTGCGCCCGCCGCCGGAGGTGTAGCAGAACCCCCGGAATTCCGAATCGGTGACGGGTTTGGGCGTGCAGGCCGCGCCAAGGGCGGCCAGGGCCAGACCGAGGCAGGCAAGAAGAAACATTCGCATGGGTCTTCTCCTTTGAAAAGGATGGACGAGCCGGGCGATATCACCCTCTGCCCGGCATAAATACACCGCGGCACGAGGCTTTGCAAAGGGTTGGGCAGGATTGTCCGGAGCAGGGTGAAAAATTTTGTACCTCCCTGCTGGGCTGCCTTGGGGCGGGTACAATATTCTGTACGTTTTTGGCGCGCTTCGGCAGCTTTCATCGGGCACTACAAACAAATATAGCCTGCTATTACAATATATTATGATTTCAACAAAACGACACCCCCTCTTGGCACGCCGGTTGCTATATGAAAAGCATCCTTCCTCCAAGAACGTAAATTTAGAAAAAGGACTTCAGGGATGGCGACCCGGAAGTCCTTTTTCATTTGGCGCGCCCGGAAAACGGCGACCTTGTCGGCTGGCGGCCTGGCAGACGTTTCAGTCCGCCAGGCCGCGCCGTTTCCGGGGATGCCAAGCTTTCTCGGCCCGGCGGCCGTCCGCCCTGTCCCTTTGGGCAGCGTGCAAATTCCTTGACTCCCCTGCCCTCTCCAAAAACAAACGGCGCGCGTCCGCAGACGCGCGCCGTACAATTTTTTGGTTTCCGGCCGCCAGTGCAACAGCAGCTCCCGTCTTTGGCTTCCGGTCCTCAGCCGACCGAACCCGCCGTGCTGCCCCCTCCCCCCTTTGTCTTCAGGCGGGGGGGCTGGGGGCCTCCCCCCGTACTACGCGGTCGTGTCGCATCCACAAAAGCGCATAGGGGATTTCGCAAAAGACATACTAAAATCATACGTTTTTCTTAAAAAATACTATCGTATTTTTAAGGGATGCTGCGCTACCGCACGGCCTTGGCCCAGGAGTCCTTGAGAGCCACCGAGCGGTTGAAGACGCGCTTTTGGGGCGTCGAGTCCTTGTCCACGCAGAAGTAGCCCAGCCGTTCGAACTGGACGTTCTCGCCCACGGGGATGTCGGCCAGGGCCGGTTCGATGAGGGCGTTTTCGATCACTTCCAGGGAGTGGGGATTGAGGTGATCCATGAAGTCGCCCTTGCCCTCGGTCGGGTTCTCCTTGGTAAAAAGCCGGTCGTAGAGGCGCACTTCGGCCGGCAGGGCGTGGGCGGCGGACACCCAGTGGATGGTGCCCTTGACCTTGCGGCCGTCGCTGGACCAGCCGCCCTTGGTGGCCGGGTCGTGGACGCAGCGCAGTTCGACCACTTCGCCGGTGGCCGGGTCTTTCACGACCTCGGTGCAGGTGACGTAGTAGGCGTGGCGCAGCCGCACCTCGGCCCCGGGGGCGAGGCGGAACCATTTCTTGGCTGCGACCTCCATGAAGTCGTCGCGCTCGACGTAGAGCTCCCGGGTGAAGGGCACCTGGCGCGCGCCCATGGAGGCGTCCTCGGGATGGTAGGGGAAGTGGATGTCCTCTACCTGACCTTCGGGATAGTTGGTGATGACGAGCTTAAGCGGCCTAAGCACGCCCATGAGGCGCTTGGCCCGGGCGTTTAAGTCCTCGCGCAGACAGTGTTCGAGCAGGGCCATGTCGACCTGGCTGTCGGCCTTGGACACGCCGATGCGTTCGCAGAAATCGCGCATGGCCTCGGGGGTGTAGCCCCGGCGGCGGATGCCGCTTAAGGTCGGCAGACGCGGATCGTCCCAGCCCGAGACGACCTTTTCGGTGACGAGCTGGATGAGCTTGCGCTTGCTTAAGACCGTGTAGGACAGGTTCAGGCGGGCGAACTCGATCTGCTGGGGGTGGCCGGGCACGGGCAGCTGGTTGAGCACCCAGTCGTAAAGCGGCCGGTTGTTCTCGAACTCCAGGGAGCAGATGGAGTGGGTGATGCCTTCCAGGGCGTCGGAAATGCAGTGGGTGTAGTCGTACATCGGGTAGATGCACCAGGCGTCGCCCGTGCGGTGGTGTTCGACGTGCTTGATGCGGTAGATGACCGGATCGCGCAGCACCACGTTGGGGCTTTGCATGTCGATCCTAAGCCGCAGCACCTTGGCCCCGTCCGGAAATTCGCCGGCCCGCATCCGCCGGAAGAGGTCGAGGTTTTCCTCGGGGGAGCGGTCGCGGCAGGGGCTGTCCTTGCCGGGTTCGGTGAGCGTGCCCCGGTAGGCCCGCATCTCTTCCTGGCTCAGGTCCTCGACGTAGGCCAAGCCTTTTTCGATGAGCTGTTCGGCGAAGGCGTAGAGCTTTTCGAAGTAGTCCGAGGCGTAAAAGAGCCGGTCGTCCCAGGAAAAGCCGAGCCAGCGCACGTCTTCCTGGATGGCGTCGACGTATTCCACCTCTTCCTTGGCCGGGTTGGTGTCGTCGAAGCGCAGGTTGCACAGTCCGCCGAACTCCTTAGCCAGGCCGAAGTTGAGGCAGATGGATTTGGCGTGGCCGATGTGCAGGTAGCCGTTGGGTTCGGGCGGGAAGCGGGTATGGACGCGGCCGCCCCATTTGCCGGCGCGGTTGTCCTCGTCGACGATCTGGCGAATGAAATCACGGGCAGGAGCCGGGCCGGACTTGGCCG